>JBKPCP010000036.1:0-11654 GCA_046727475.1 Actinomycetota bacterium
ATAGCCTCGGTCGGGTACGACGCACCCGCCCGGATCCTCGAGGTCGAGTTCAGTTCGGGCGAGGTCTACCGCTACTTCGACGTGTCGCACGACGAAGTAGACGGGCTGTTCCGCGCGGACAGCAGAGGCGCGTACCTCAACGAGCGCATCAAGCCCCGTCACCGGTACGAACACGTCGCGGTCTAGGACACGGGTGCTACGAGGGGCCGCGTGGCACATCGTAAGGACGGCGCCGTTGGAGGCGGCACCGTCCTGGGGGAAGTCTGTTGAGTTGACGGCCGCGCGAGCATCATCGCCCGGCCGGACTCGTCAGAGGACGAGGATCAGAATGACGATGACGGCGATGATGAGCGCCACGATGGCAATCGTGCGCGTGTTCACCGGACCTCCCGGGAATCGACGGATCGAACCGGCGAGATCATTCCCTTTCCGCACCTGATCACAAACCCCGAACCCGTGTTCGTCCTTCTACTCGGCGCCGTGCCGCTCCGCAATCTCGTCGATTCCGCGCGCCAACTCGATGTCGGCCGCCGTGACTCCACCCTCCGAGTGGGTGGACAGGGTGAACGTGAGAGTCCGCCACCGGATGTCGATGTCCGGGTGGTGGTCCATCGTCTCGGCCACCAGCGCGACGTCGTCGACGACCCTGATCCCGGCGAGGAAGTCCGGTGCAGTGACTCTGCGAGAGATACACGCCGCATCGCCGGACCAGCCGGGCAAGGCGGCCAGGGCCGCGCGGACGCGGTCGTCGCCGAGCAGTGTCATGGTGCGCTCCTTGTGCAGGGGAGGAGGCCTGTGTAGTCACCCGGCCGCGGCGGTCGCCGAAGGTGGGTCGGGTTCGGTACGGCGGTCCCGTCGGCGGATCTTGGAACCGAGCCAGACGACCGGGTCGAAGGAGCGGTCGACGACACGTTCCTTCATCGGGATGATCGCGTTGTCAGTGATCTTGATGCCCTCAGGGCAGACCTCGGTGCAGCACTTGGTGATGTTGCACAGGCCGATGCCGGCCTGTTCACGTGCCAGCCGGCGCCGGTCGTTGGTGTCCAGCGGGTGCATGTCGAGCTCGGCGTAACGCAGGAAGAACCGTGGACCGGCGAAGGCGGCTTTGTTGTCCTCGTGATCGCGGATGACGTGGCAGACGTTCTGACACAGGAAGCACTCGATGCACTTACGGAACTCCTGGCCCCGTTCGACGTCCTCCTGCTGCATCCGGTACGTGCCGTCGGCCTGCCGGGCCTCGGGTGCGAACGCCGGCAGCTCGGCCGCCTTGCGGTAGTTGTACGAGACGTCGGTGACGAGGTCGCGTACGACGGGGAACGTTCGCAGCGGAGTCACCGTGATGGTCTCGGTCGGGTCATATACCGACAGCCGGGTCATGCACAGCAGCCGGGGCTCGCCGTTGATCTCGGCGCTGCACGAGCCGCACTTGCCCGCCTTGCAGTTCCACCGGACGGCGAGGTCGCCAGTCTGCGTGGCCTGCAGTCGATGGATGGCGTCGAGGACCACTTCGCCCTCCTCGACCGGCACCGTGTAGTCCGCGAGCTCCCCGCCAGAAGCGTCGCCTCGCCACACCCGCATGGCCAGGTCGTAACCCATCGATCTCTCCAGTCTGCGGGCTGTTCAGTCCGCGAACAGCGCGCGTAGTTCATCGGGCATCACCGGTAGTGGCCGCCGCTCGACGGCCACCTCGTCACCGTCGAGAACGCAATGCAGGTTGACCCTTCCCCACGACTGGTCGGTCGCGGGGTAGTCGTCACGGGTGTGTCCGCCGCGGCTCTCCGTACGCTGGAGGGCAGCGCGGGCGATGCACTCGGACACCAGCAGCATGTTGTGCAGGTCGAGCGCGAGGTGCCAGCCGGGGTTGTACTGGCGGTGACCTTCGACCGTGGCCTTCGCAGCCCGCTCGCGCAGGTCCGAGATCGCCTTCAGCGCCTGCTCCATCTCATCGGAGGTGCGAATGATGCCCACCAAGTTGTGCATCACGTCCTGCAGGTCGTGCTGGACGGTATACGGGTTCTCGCCGCCCTCGTCGGCGAAGGGAGCGACGGCAGCCTCGGCAGCGGCGCGCACGTCCGCGTCGGACACCGTCGGCCGCGAACGCATGCGGATCACGGCGTAGGCCGCGTTGAGTCCGGCCCGTCTGCCGAACACCAGCAGGTCGGACAGCGAGTTACCGCCCAGCCGGTTGGCCCCGTGCATGCCGCCCGCCACTTCACCGGCCGCGTAGAGACCCGGCACGGACGACTCCTCGGTGTCGGGAGCGACCGCCACGCCGCCCATCACGTAGTGGCAGGTGGGACCGACCTCCATCGGTTCTGCCGTGATGTCGACATCGGCGAGCTCCTTGAACTGGTGGTACATCGAGGGCAGCCGCCGCTGGATGTACTCCGGCGTGCGGCGCGAGGCGATGTCGAGGAAGACACCGCCGTGCGGTGTACCGCGGCCGGCCTTGACCTCCGAGTTGATCGCGCGGGCCACCTCGTCGCGGGGGAGCAGCTCGGGGGGCCGGCGGTTGTTCTTCTTGTCGTCGTACCAACGGTCCGCCTCGTCCTCGGAGTCGGCAGTCTCGGCCTTGAAGAACTCCGGGATGTAGTCGAACATGAACCGGCGGCCCTGGCTGTTGCGCAGCACGCCGCCGTCGCCGCGGACCGACTCGGTGACGAGGATTCCCCTCACCGACGGTGGCCAGACCATCCCGGTGGGGTGGAACTGAACGAATTCCATGTTCACCAGTGACGCGCCGGCCTGCAGAGCGAGGGCGTGGCCGTCGCCGGTGTACTCCCATGAGTTCGAGGTCACCTTGTACGACTTGCCGATGCCACCGGTGGCGAGGATGACCATCGGCGACTCGAATACCACGAACCGCCCCGATTCCCGCCAGTACCCGAAGGCGCCGGCGATGTGGCCGTCGTCCTTGAGCAGCCGGGTGATCGTGCACTCCATGTACACGTCGATGCCGAGGGCGACGGCACGTTGCTGGAGCGTGCGGATGAGCTCGAGCCCCGTACGGTCGCCCACGTGTGCGAGCCGTGCGTAGCGGTGGCCGCCGAAGTCACGCTGGGAGATCAAGCCGTCCGGGGTCCGGTCGAACAGCGCTCCCCACTCCTCCAGCTCGTGGATGCGTGCGGGAGCCTCCTGGGCATGGAGCTGGGCCATCCGCCAGTGGTTGAGCATCTTGCCGCCGCGCATGGTGTCGCGGAAGTGCACCTGCCAGTTGTCCTCGGGGTAGACGTTGCCCATCGCGGCGGCCGCGCCGCCTTCGGCCATCACGGTGTGCGCCTTGCCCAGCAGCGACTTGCACACGATCGCCACGTGTGCGCCTGCGTCATGTGCCGCGATCGCCGCTCGTAGGCCGGCCCCGCCGGCGCCGACGACGATGACGTCGTAGCCGTGCCGTTCGGTGGTGGGCGAATCGCTCATCGGCATCTTCCTAGTTGACGAAGCGCAGGTCGGTGATCCAACCGGCTGCCAGGGCCATGATGTACGCGTCGGTGACCGCGAGCGTGGCCAGGGTGATCCACGCGAACTGCATGTGCCGGGAATTCAACCTCGACACGAAGGTCCACCACCGGTACTGGATCGGGTGGCGGGAGAAGCTTCGCAGCCGTCCGCCCGTGACATGTCGGCACGAGTGGCAGGACAGGGTGTAGCCCCACAACAGGATCACGTTGCCGACCAGGATCACGTTGCCCAGACCGATGCCGAAGCCTTGCTCGCCGCTGAAGGCGAGGACCGCGTCGTACGTGTTGATCAGCGTGATGATCACAGCTGCGTAGAACGTGTAGCGATGAGCGTTCTGCAGGATCAGCGGCAGGCGGGTCTCGCCGCTGTAGTTCCGGTGCGGCTCGGACACGGCACAAGCCGGAGGCGACAGCCAAAAGCTGCGGTAGTACGCCTTCCGGTAGTAGTAGCACGTCAGCCTGAACACCAGCAGCAGCGGAAGGCTGAACGCCGCGTAGGGGATCAGCGGGTGGTCCGGCAGAATCCGGCCGAAGTGTGCGGCTTCGGGCGTACACGCGAGGGAGACACAGGGCGAGTAGAACGGGGTCAGGTAGTGGTGCTCCGCAACCCAGTAGTTCTCCTGCAGGAACACCCGGGTGGTTGCATAGGCGAGCCAGGCGGCCAGGCCGAGCGCGGTGAACACCGGCTCGACCCACCAACGGTCGGTTCGCAGCGTTCGCGCGGGGATGCGGGGACGGACCGGCGAGGTGACTCCGCTGGCCATCGATCTCCTCGGGGTGGGTCCGATGTCGCGTCCAATCTAGAGCGTGTCCGGCCCGTTGCGTGTGCGAGATCGATCACGTTGCTGTGACCGGACCGGCGGGCCGCCGGAAGGGCCGTACCATGGGGCCTTCCCCTCCCGACGGAACGAGTAGTCCCGCATGCCCGCCCGCACCCGCGACGACCTGCGCAACGTCGCCATCGTCGCCCACGTCGACCACGGCAAGACCACCCTGGTCGACGCTCTGCTCTGGCAGTCCGGAGCGTTTCGTGCCCACCAGGCGGTCAACGAGCGGGTCATGGACTCCGAGGACCTGGAGCGCGAGAAGGGCATCACGATCCTGGCCAAGAACACGGCGCTGCGGTGGGATGGCACGACGATCAACATCATCGACACTCCAGGTCACGCCGACTTCGGTGGCGAGGTCGAGCGCGGCCTGGCGATGGTGGACGGCGTCGTGCTGCTCGTCGACGCCAGTGAGGGCCCGCTGCCGCAGACCAGGTTCGTCCTGCGCAAGGCGCTGGCCGCGAAGCTGCCGATCGTGCTCGTCGTCAACAAGACCGACCGACCCGACGCCCGGATCGAGGACGTCGTCGACGAGACCTATGAGTTGTTCATGGACCTCGTCGAAGAGCACGTCGACCAGTCGGCGCTCGACTTTCCGATCGTCTACGCCTCCGCCCGCGACGGGAAGGCGTCGCTCGAGCGCCCTGCCGACGGCGCCGTCCCCGACGGGAAGAACCTCGGGCCGCTGGTCGAGACCATCTTGGCCACCATCCCGGCTCCCACCTACGACGACGGCGCACCGCTGCAGGCTCAGGTGACGAACCTCGACGCGTCGCCGTTCCTGGGCCGGCTGGCGCTGTGCCGCGTCCACCAGGGCGAGATCCGCAAGGGTCAGCAGGTGGCGTGGTGCCGCGCCACCGGCGAGGTCGAGCGGGTGAAGGTCACCGAGCTCTTCGTCACGGAGGCGCTCGAGCGGGTACCGGCGGACCAGGCCGGCCCCGGCGACATCATTGCCGTCGCGGGCATCCCCGAGATCACCATCGGCGAGACGCTGGCGGATGCCGACGACCCCAGGCCGTTGCCGCTGATCACCGTGGACGAGCCCGCGCTTTCGATGACGATCGGCGCCAACACGTCGCCCCTGACCGGACGCTCGGGGGGCCGTAAGGTCACCGCACGCTTGGTCAAGGACCGCCTGGACACCGAGCTCGTCGGCAACGTCTCGCTACGGGTGCTGCCGACCGAGCGCCCCGACGCCTGGGAGGTGCAGGGCCGCGGCGAACTGGCCCTCGCCGTCCTGGTCGAGACGATGCGCCGCGAGGGTTACGAGCTCACGGTGGGCAAGCCCCAGGTCGTCACCAGGGAGATCGGCGGACGAACCTACGAGCCGGTCGAGCGGCTGACGATCGACTGCCCCGAGGAGTATCTCGGTGCGATCACTCAGCTCCTGGCCCTGCGTAAGGGCCGCATGGAGCACATGACCAACCACGGCACCGGCTGGATCCGGATGGAGTTCGTCGTGCCGGCGCGGGGGCTGATCGGCTTCCGGACCGAGTTCCTGACCGACACCCGTGGCACCGGCATCGCCCATCACGTCTTCGACACCTACGAGCCCTGGTTCGGCGAGTTGCGCACTCGGCCGACCGGCTCGTTGGTGGCCGACCGGTCCGGTGCCGTCACCTCGTACGCGATGTTCAACATCCAGGAACGCGGCACGCTGTTCGTCGACCCGGGCACCGAGGTGTACGAGGGCATGATCGTCGGCGAGAACTCCAGGGCCGACGACATGGACGTGAACATCACGAAGGAGAAGAAGCTCACCAACGTGCGGTCCTCGACCGCCGAGGAGCTCGAGCGGCTCATCCCGCCACGCCGCCTCTCCTTGGAGCAGGCACTGGAGTTCTGCCGGGACGACGAGTGCGTCGAGGTGACGCCGGACGCCGTGCGGTTGCGTAAGGTCGTGCTCGACGCGAGCACGAGGGGCCGCAGCGCCGCTCGGCGCCGCCACGGCCGAGCTTGATCGAGTGCGGACATACGGGGTCACATTCCGGTTGCGGACCGCCCGGACCGGTGCCTCGAATTTGCTCATCCGCGGTGAAAGCGCCTAGAACTACTGTGGACCGCCCGCTGCCGGCCCGGTGTCACGGGTGGCTTCCACCCCGGCGCCGACCGGCGTCGCGCGTGCACGGCGCGCGCAGATCGCAGATCTTAGGAGGACTGTCCATGCGAGTCCCTGCTCGCAAGGGAGGCATCGTCGCGGCCGTCGGCCTCGCCCTCGTGGTGAGTGCGTGCGGCGGTGGTGACGACGGCGACAACGACGGCGGCGGTTCCGCCAGCTCCGGGGGCGCGGTCTCGATCCGCGGCTGCAACCCCCAGAACCCGCTGGTCCCCGCTCTCACCCAGGAGGTCTGCGGCGGTGACCCGCTCGACGCGGTGTTCTCCAAACTGGTCCGGTACGACGCCGAGACTGCCGCTCCCGAGAACGAGATCGCGGCGTCCATCGAGTCCGAGGACAACCAGACCTGGACGATCACGCTCGAGGACGGCTGGACCTTCCACGACGGAACGCCGATCACCGCAGAGAGCTTCGTCAAGGCCTGGAACTGGGGCGCCTACGGCCCCAACGCGGCACTGAACTCGTACTTCTACGATCCGATCGAAGGATTCACCGAGGTCAACGGCGAGGTCGATGACGAGGGCAACTACGTCGACGGCTCGGCCACAGCCGAGGCGATGTCCGGGCTCGCCGTCGTCGACGACCTCACGTTCACCGTCCAACTGACTTCGCCGCAGTCTTCGTTCCCGCAGCGGCTGGGATACATCGCCTTCGCCCCGCTGCCCGAGGTGTTCTACGCCGACGTCGAGGCGTTCGGCGACAAGCCGATCGGGTCGGGCCCGTTCCAGCTCGTCGAGTGGAACAAGGAAGTCGACATCCAGCTCACCGCCTATGACGGTTACCAGGGCGAGGTCAAGCCCCACGTCCAGGACGTGACGTTCAAGCTCTACGCTCAGGACGACGCCGCGTACGCCGACCTGCTGGCCGACAACGTCGACGTCATGCCTCAGCTGCCCGCAAGCTCGTTGACCGGTGAACAGTACAAGTCCGACCTCGGCGACCGGTACGTGGAGCGCGAGGCCGGGTTGTTCCAGTCGATCACGTTCGCGCCCGAGTCCGTGGACCCGGTGATGGACAACCCGAACCTGCGCAAGGCCATCTCGATGGCGATCGAACGCGACCTGATCGTGAGAAACATCTTCCAGGGAACCCGCGCTCCAGCGACCGGATGGGTCTCGCCGGTTGTCGACGGTTTTGTGCCCGACCAGTGCGGCGAGTGGTGCACGTACGACCCCGACCGGGCGAAGGAGCTTCTCGCCGAGTCCGGCTTCACCGGGGAGCTCACGCTGACCACCAACGGCGACGCCGACCACCACACCTGGACGCAGGCCGTGTGCAACAGCATCAGCAACGCCCTGGAGATCGAATGCACGGCGCTCACCGTCCCGCTCTTCTCGACCTACCGCGACCAGATCACCGAGCGCGAGATGACGGGCATGTTCCGCACCGGATGGCAGATGGACTACCCGTCCATCGAGAACTTCCTCGCGCCGCTGTACGCGACGGGGGCTGGGGCCAACGACGGCGACTACAGCAACCCGGCGTTCGACGACCTGATCGCCCAGGCAGCCCAGGCGGCCGACGCTGACCAGGCGATCGCGCTCTACCAGGATGCCGAGCGGCTGCTCGCCGAGGACATGCCGGCCATCCCCCTGTGGTACGAGACGAGGATCGCCGGCTACTCGTCGAGGGTCGAGAACGTCCAGATCTCGGCGTTCGGGACGACTGACCTGTTGAGCCTCTCGCTCAGCTAGGTCACGCGCATCCGGCCGACCGGTCCCGCGGACGCGGGAACGGCCGGCCGGAGACGCCGTCAGCGGCGAGCCGGGAGGAGGGCCATGGGCCGGTACGTCGTGCGGCGCCTGCTGCAGATGGTTCCTGTGGTCATCGGGACGACGTTCGTGATCTTCGCGATGGTGTGGGCGCTGCCGGGCGATCCCTTCGCCGGCAAATGCGGAGATCGGCCCTGCCCGCCTGCCTACGTCTCCGTCATGACGGACAAGTTCAATCTGGACGAGCCGATCTTCGTCCAGTACGCCCTCTACATGGGCAACCTGTTGCAAGGCGACTTCGGCGAGACGTTCAGCGGGGTGCAGGTCGTCGACGAGCTCCAGCTCAGGTATCCCGCGACCCTCAAGCTGGCACTCGTCGCCATAGTCTTCGAAATCCTCATCGGCATCACGGCCGGCGTCCTCGCCGGGCTGCGTCGTGGCGGCTTCGCCGACACCCTCGTGCTCGTGAGCACGCTGCTCGTCATCTCGATCCCGGTCTTCGTGATCGGCTACCTCCTCCAGCTGCTGCTCGGCGTCAAGCTCGAGCTGTTCCCGGTCACGGTGTCCGCAGGGGCCCCGCTGAACGAGCTGGTGCTGCCGGCGTTCGTACTGGCCACCACGTCGTTGGCGTACGTCGCCCGGCTGATGCGGGCAAATCTGGCGGAGAACCTGCACGCCGACTTCGTGCGTACGGCGACGGCGAAGGGACTCAGCCGGGGGCGGGTCGTGGGCGTCCACACCCTACGTAACTCATTGATCCCGGTGGTGACCTTCATCGGAGCGGACTTCGGTGCTCTCCTGGGCGGCGCGATCGTCATCGAGGGCATCTTCAACATCAATGGCGTGGGTGGGCTGATATTCGGGAGCATCCGCACCCGCGAAGGCGCGATGGTGACCGGAGCCGTCACGGTCCTCGTGATCGTCTTCCTGCTGGTCAACCTGCTTGTCGACCTGCTCTACGCGGTACTCGACCCGAGGATCCGCTATGACTGATGTGGGCTACCTGGGGGCCCCTGCCGAACCGGCTCCTCCGGGACGGCGCGAGGGCGAGGCGCGTGCCGCCGGACCGGGGGGCGTCCACCGACGCCGCGGGAAGCCGCGCTCCCTGGGCCGCGACGCCTGGCGCGACCTGCGCGGCAACCCGATCTTCATCATATCGGCCGTGATCATCTTCATACTCGTGCTCATGGCCGCGTTCCCGGGATGGTTCACCGCGAAGAGCCCGACGTTCTGCGACCTCAACCTGAGCCGTGGCGGCCCGAGCAGCGAGGCCTGGTTCGGCTACGACGTGCAGGGCTGCGACGTCTACGCACGCACGATCTACGGTGCGCGCGCGTCCATCCTGGTGGGAGTCTTCACCACCTTGTCGGTCGTCCTGATCGGCGGCCTCGTCGGCATGATCGCAGGGTTCTACGGAGGATGGGTCGACAGCACGTTGTCGCGGGTCACCGAGATCTTCTTCGGCATCCCCCTGCTGCTCGGCGGAATCGTCGTGCTCCTCTCGTTCCCGTCCGGCGCGGACACTCCCGAGTGGCAGACCATCGGGAAGGTCGTGCTGACGCTCGGCGTGCTCGGGTGGACGAGCCTGGCGCGGATCATGCGCTCGACGGTCATCCAGGTGAAGCACGCCGACTACGTCATGGCGGCCCGCGGCCTCGGCGGCAACGCACCACGGATCCTCCGCCAGCACGTCCTACCGAACGCAGTGGCTCCCGTGATCGTCTACGCGACGATCGTCCTCGGAGTGTTCATCGTGATCGAGGCCACGCTGTCCTACCTGGGCATCGGCCTCCAGCCGCCGGTCGTATCCTGGGGCGTCGCGATCAACCAGGCGACGGAATTCGCACGGCAATCTCCACACATGCTCCTGTTCCCGGGGGTCTTCCTGTCCGTGACCGTGCTCGCATTCATCATGCTGGGAGACGCCGTGCGTGACGCCCTCGATCCGAAGCTGCGCTGAGGCGTGGTCCGGTCGTGACGCTCTACCCGACGCCGATGCCGGCGCAGCCGGTGGGCCACGTACCTCTGCTCGAGGTCGACAACCTCCAAGTGGAGTTCCGTACCCGGGAAGGCGTCGCGAAGGCGGTCAACGGCGTCTCCTACAGCGTCGACGAGGGTGAGACGCTCGCCGTCCTCGGTGAGTCGGGGTCGGGCAAGAGCGTGACCGCCCAGGCGATCATGGGCATCCTGGACAGCCCGCCGGGATTCGTGGCCGGTGGTGCGGTCCGGTTCCGGGGCGAAGACCTGTTGGCGTTGCCGGAGGAGGAGCGGCGCGCCTACCGGGGCCGAAGCATCTCGATGATCTTCCAGGACGCGCTGTCCGCACTGAACCCGGTGTTCCCGGTGGGCTGGCAGATCGCGGAGATGTTCCGGGTGCACGAAGGGATGCCCAAGACCGAGGCAAAGAAGCGTGCCGTCGAGCTGATGGAGCGCGTCCGGATACCGGCGGCCCGCGAGCGGGCCGGCGACTACCCGCACCAGTTCTCCGGTGGGATGCGCCAGCGGATCATGATCGCGATGGCCATAGCGCTGGACCCGGACGTGCTCATCGCCGACGAGCCCACGACCGCCCTCGACGTGACGGTGCAGGCACAGATCATGAACCTGCTGCGCGACCTGCAGCGCGAGCGAAAGATGGGCCTGATCCTGATCACCCACGACCTGGGCGTGGTGGCAGACGTCGCCGACAAGATCTCGGTGATGTACGCGGGCCGGATCATGGAACAGGCTCCGGTGGGCGACATCTACGCCCGGCCGGCGCACCCGTACACCAAGGGCCTGCTGGAGTCGATCCCGCGGGTGGACCTCAAGGGCCGGGACCTCTCGGCGATCAAGGGTCTGCCGCCCAACCTCATGCGCATCCCAGCGGGATGCGAGTTCAACCCGCGTTGCCCGTACGCGCAGGCGGTGTGCCTCGATCAGCGGCCGCCCCTTCTCGAAGTCGTCTCCGGCCGGTCCAGCGCATGCCACTTCGCCCGGGAGGTGCTCAATGGCAGCCTCTAGCCCACCGGGCGAGGTCGTCCTCGACGTGCAGGACCTCGTCAAGCATTTCCCGTTGACCAGCGGCGTCGTGTTCAAGCGACACGTGGGAGAGGTCCAAGCCGTCGACGGAGTGTCCTTCCAGCTGCACCGGGGCGAGACGCTGGGGATCGTGGGGGAGTCGGGCTGCGGCAAGTCGACCCTCGCCAAGCTGCTCATGCGGCTCGAGACGCCGACGAGCGGCAAGACCATCTTCAAGGGCCAGGACATCTACACGGTGAGTGGCAAGGCATTGCGGGCGATGCGGCGGAACATCCAGATCGTGTTCCAGGACCCGTACTCCTCACTCAACCCGCGGATGACGGTCGGCGACATCATCGGTGAACCTTTCGACATCCACCCCGAGGTGGCTCCCCGGGGCGACCGCCGCAGGCGGGTCCAGGAGCTGCTCGACGTCGTCGGGCTCAACCCCGAGCACATCAACCGCTACCCGCACCAGTTCTCGGGCGGCCAGCGGCAGCGCATCGGGATCGCCCGCGGGCTGGCGCTGCGTCCGGAG
>JBKPCP010000037.1:0-14309 GCA_046727475.1 Actinomycetota bacterium
GCCATGGTGGATCGACACCCAGGTCGCGCCCGAGGCCGTGTTGACCAGCGCGTTCAGCAGCGGCCAGTCGGCGATCGCGTCGGACCCGTCGGCCATGGCCTCGGTCTCGCGGTAGGGCGAGGCCACCGACCCGCAATCGAGATGATCGCGGCCGATGACGATCGGTGCCTTAAGTTCGCCGGACGCCACCATTTCGTTGAACCGCTCGCCCGCCCGGTCTCGCTCGCCGTAGCCGAGCCAGCAGATCCGCGCCGGCAGTCCCTGGAAAGCCACTCGTTCGCTGGCCAGCCTGATCCACCGGGCCAGTGACTCGCGCTCGGGGAAGAGCTCGAGAACCGCGGCGTCGGTTGCCGCGATGTCGGCTGGGTCACCGGACAGCGCCGCCCAGCGGAACGGCCCTCGGCCTTCACAGAACAGCGGCCGGATGTATGCGGGCACGAAGCCGGGAAAGTCGAAGGCCCGTGCATAGCCGGCTAGCTGCGCCTCGCCGCGGATCGAGTTGCCGTAGTCGAAGACCTCGGCACCGGCGTCGAGGAAGCCCACCATCGCCTCGACGTGGGCCGCCATCGACTCACGGGCTCGCTCGGTAAACCCGGCCGGGTCCTTCGACCGCTCCGCGGACCAGTCCTCGAACGCGACGTCTCGCGGCAGGTATGCAAGCGGGTCGTGGGCGCTCGTCTGGTCGGTCACGACGTCGACCTCGGCGCCTCGCGTGAGCAGGTCTGGGATGACCACTGCCGCGTTGCCGAGTACGCCGATGGACAACGGACGGCGTGCGTCCCGTGCCTCGTACGCCAGCCGAAGCGCCTCGTCCACCGACGACGCCTCGACATCGAGGTAGCGGTGCTCGAGCCGGCGCGCGATCCGCGACGGATCGCATTCCACGACGATCGCGACACCGCCGTTCATCGTGACCGCTAGCGGCTGCGCTCCGCCCATCCCGCCTAGCCCAGCAGTCAGAGTGATCGTCCCGGCCAGCGTTCCGCCGAACCTCTTGGTGGCGACGGCCGCGAACGTCTCGTACGTGCCCTGCAGGATTCCCTGGGTGCCGATGTAGATCCACGAGCCGGCCGTCATCTGGCCGTACATCGTCAGTCCGAGTGCCTCGAGACGGCGGAACTCCTCCCACGTCGCCCAGTCGCCGACCAGGTTGGAGTTCGCGATGAGCACGCGCGGCGCCCACTCGTGCGTGCGCATGACGCCGACCGGCCGACCGGACTGGACGAGCATCGTCTCGTCGTTCTCGAGCATCGTGAGAGTCCGGACGAGAGCCTCGTAGCTCGGCCAATCGCGTGCCGCCTTGCCGGTCCCGCCGTAGACGACGAGCTCCTCCGGATGCTCCGCCACCTCCGGGTCGAGGTTGTTCTGCAGCATCCGCAGCGCGGCCTCTTGTGGCCAGCCCTTGGCATGCAGCGCCGTCCCCCGCGGCGCAGTCACCGTTCGTGGTCCTGACGTGGTCATGGTGAAGCCTCCGCGTCCGACCGCCCCACCCGCTGTGTCTTCCCGACACCGGCGATCACAGTAGTTTTCCCATCGCTGACTCGGCCGCGTCGATGATGGCGCCGCTGCGCACCAGGTCGACGACGGCGTCGATCTCCGGCGACACGTGACGGTCCGGGCCCGGCCCGTCGACGAACTGGCGGACGTGATCTCGGACCGCACCGGTGGCGGCGGCCGGCTCGAGTGGCGCGCGTAGGTCCAGGGCCCGGGCGGCGGTCAGGATCTCGACGGCGAGCACGCGGGAGAGCCCGTCGACGGAACGGCGCAGCTTGCGTGCCGCGTTCCACCCCATCGACACGTGGTCCTCCTGCATGGCGCTGGACGGAATCGAGTCGACCGAGGCGGGCATCGCCAGCCGCTTCATCTCCGACACGATCGCGGCCTGCGTGTACTGCGCGATCATGTGCCCGGAGTCGACTCCGGGGTCGTCGGCCAGGAACGCCGGCAGACCCCCGTTGCGGGCCACGTCCAGGAACCGGTCGGTGCGGCGCTCGCTGATGCTCGCGACGTCGGCGGCGGCAATCGCCAGGAAGTCCAGCACGTATCCGATCGGTGCGCCGTGGAAGTTTCCGTTCGACTCGACCCGGCCGTCGGTGGTGACCACCGGGTTGTCCACCGCAGCGGCAAGCTCCCGGTCGGCTATGACCTCGGCATGGGCGAGCGTGTCCCGCGCCGCCCCGTGCACTTGTGGGGAGCAGCGCATCGAATAGGCGTCCTGTACGCGGGTGCAGTCGGGTCCGCGGTGGCTGGCGACGATGCCAGACCCTGCCAGCAGCGCCCTCAGGTTCGTAGCGGAGGCCGCCTGCCCCGGATGTGGACGCAACGCTTGCAGATCGGCCGCAAACACCCGGTCGGTGCCGAGCAGCGCCTCGACGCTCATCGCCGCGGCCACGTCGGCCGTTCGCAGGAGCCTCCACAAGTCGTGCGCGGCAAGGAGCAGCATGCCGAGCATGCCGTCGGTGCCGTTGATGAGGGCGAGCCCCTCCTTCTCGGCAAGTTGTACGGGCTCGAGGCCGGCATCACGCAGCGCGTCAGCGGCGGGCGCCAGCGAACCGTCGGCCGTCCGAACGTCGCCTTCGCCCATCAGGGCGAGCGCACAATGCGCCAGTGGCGCCAGGTCACCGGAGCAGCCGAGGCTTCCATATTCGCGGACGACGGGGGTGATCCCCGCGTCGAGCATCGCTGCGTAGGCCGTCGCCGTCGTCGTCCGTACGCCGGTGCGGCCGGTGGCGAGCGTCGAGAGCCGAAGCAGCATCAGCGCGCGCACCACCTCGCGCTCGACCTCCGCGCCAGAACCGGCGGCATGGCTACGGATCAGGCTGCGTTGGAGTTGGGCCCGCAAGGTGTGCGGGATGTGCCGTGTGGCGAGCGCGCCGAAACCGGTCGAGACGCCGTAGTACGGGACGTCGGCAACCGCCAGGTGCTCGACGACCTCCCGGCTCTTGGCGATCTCGCCCAGCGCCTCACGCGTCAGCGCCACGCCCGCGCCGTGCCGGGCGACGGCGACAACATCCTCAGCCGCGAGCGGCCCTGGCCCGATCTCGACGGTCTGGACACCCATGCTGCCCATTGTGACGGCAGCGCCGTTGCGCGGCGCCCGTCCCGGTCAGGCCGGCGGGGCCGGGCCGGACACGATCGAAACAGGCCCGTCGCAGGGCTTGCCTGGACGACGGAAACCGGCATGATGTGCCTGACCCGGAGATGGCCCGGGACGCTGACCTTCAAAGGAGCTCCTCGTGGCAACGACATCCGGGTTAGCCGGCCTCCCGCTCCACCGCAAGTTGGCACTGGGTGGGGCCGTGCTGCTCTTCGTCGACCTGTTCCTCCCGTGGGTCACGGCGTCGATCTCGATTCCTGACGTCATCGACCAGACCGAGTCCGGCAATGGGTGGGACGGCGTTGGCGTACTCGTCGGCATCCTGGCGCTCGCGCTCATCGCATGGGAGGTTGCACGTCTGCTGGGCGTGGTTCCAAGGCTCTCCGTGAACCACGACCTCGTCACCGCGGTTCTCGCCGGCCTGACCGCGCTGTTCACGATCATCCAGTTCTTCCGTGCGCTCACCAGCGGCGGAGATGTGGACGAGGCGGAACTTCTCGGTGGAGACATCGACGCGGGTGCCGGCTACGCCGCCTGGATCGGGCTGGTCCTGGCGCTCGTCCTGGCCTACGTCGCATACCTCGCCTTCACCTCCGAATCGGCGGCCGACGCCGACCGGACCCGGGTCGAGGGTTCCGTCGCGGACGACCTGCCGACCTCGTACCCGACGACCTCGTACCCGACGACAGCGGACGAGGCCGTGGACGAGTTACCACCAACTCCCCCGCGCCCGTCGGACCAGCCACCCGTGCCGTAAACGGCAGGGGCCGAGGCGGTCCGGTTACGACAGCCGTGCCTGCTGGACCCGGGCGAGTCGGCTGAGATAGGCGGAGAGCCGCGCCGACCGGCGGGCCCAGCGCTCCGCCCGACGGGCTCGCGCCATCTGGGTCGTGAGTCGCTCGCGTTCTGCGGCCTGGACGAGCTCGGCATGGTCGTCGACATGATGGGCATGGATCTCGTACGTCTGCGGGTTCATGACTTCCTCCACCTCATGTGCTCGAACGTATGGCGGACCACCGACAAAGCCTGGCGTCATCCGGCGCGCCGGATGGTGATGTCGCCACTGGCCGTGCGGGCGGTGACGAAGAGGCTTCGTTCGGTCTCGCCCGGCGCGTCGGCGGGCTCGAGCTGGGAGTGCACCCGGCCACTCACCGAGGTGCAGTCGAGCTTTACCGCGGTACCGGCGACGACGGCGACTGCCACGTCGCCCGACATCGTGGTGACCTCGAGCTGCCCCTCTCCGGCGCGGCTCACGACGACGTCACCCGACGCGGTCTTTGCCCCGATCCGGCCCCGGATGGAGACCAGCTCGATGTCACCGGAGCTGGTCGAGAGCCGGGCGTTCGCGCCGGCGTCGTCGACCCGGATGTCGCCAGACGCAGCTTGCAGGTCGATGTCGCTGGTCGCTCGGTGCACCGTGACGCTGCCCGAGCCGGACTTGACCGAGGCGGCTCGGACCTCGTCGATGCGAACGTCACCGCTGCCGGAGCGGATCCTCGCGTCGCCACACGCGTCTATCGAGACGTCACCGGAACCGGTCTCCAACGTGACCGCTGCGAACCGGCCCTCGAGGCGCACGTCGGCGGAACCGACTCCGACCTCGACGGTGCTGCCCGCCGGCACCGTCAGGTGGACGTCGACGGGTGGCTCGCCACGGGCGACGCCCCGACCATGGGGCAGGGCGACGCGCACTGACTTGTCTCGGTCGTACAGGATGCGCGCCCGGGCGATCACGTCGAGTGCGTCCTCGTCGCCCGGCTGAGACGGGTGTAGGTCGACGACGGCCTCGGTGACGTCGGCTGCGGTGACGAGCAGGTCACCTGCCGCAAGCCGCACCGAGAGTGCGAGCGGCCCGGTCGTCGGGAACGTCTGCGGGTAGTCGATGGTCATGATCTCTCCCTTGCGTGACGGGTCAGCGCACCCAGCCGGAGATGTGTCGGCCGGCGCGCGCGGTCGGAGCCGGAGCTGGGGTGTCGAGGGTCTCGGCCACGGCACGGACCAGCCATGAGTTGACAGAGAGGCCGTTGGCGGCGGCGGCCTCCTCGACCCGAGCCTTGAGGGACTCGGGGAGGCGGAACGAGATGCGCGACATGCCCTCGTCGCTGTCTGCGACCGGCGCCGTGCGCGCAGTAGCTGCCACCGGTCCGCCGGCCTCAGTGACGACGAGGTCGGGGTCGCGGCCGCGTAGGTGCAACTCGACGACGGCGGCGTCGAGCTGAGCCGTTACCTCGGCGGCCGCTGTACCCAGTGCTTCGAGCAGGACCAGCCGTAACGACGGCTCCAGCGCGTAGGACAGCCGTTGCGATGCCTCGCGCACCTCGGCACCGGCGGCCTCACCGGCCACCGCGAGGTCGCGACGCACCGCGTCGACGAAAGGCATGAGCTCCATGACGCCATGATGGCGCCAGTTGTGATGTCATGTCAAGGCCAGATCGACGTCAACCTGGCGTCCGTACTCTGCAAGCAACGCACCCCGATCGCGAGGTTCCGGGGGTAGGCGTTCTGTGAGCACCTCACGTTGAGCGCGACCGTCGTCGATCCTCCGTATACGGCGCGTGCGGTGGTCACTCTGGGCGCCACGACGCTGTCTGGCGCCAGGCCTTCATTCGCCGTCGGTCAAGTGGAGTCTGAGAGCCGCAATGGCAGCGCGGGCGTGCTCCGGCTCCGCACCTTCGGCGATCGCTGCTATTGCCGCACGCCAGGCCGCCGCGAGCACCCGGCCCAGAAGCGGTACCGCCGGGACGGCACTCCGGCTGAGCATCTCGGCCAGCCGGTCATGTTCCGTGCCCGCGGGAGGGTCTCCCAGGATGCGGAGGAAGTCCTCGCGTACGGCGAAGTCCAGCCCGACCAGCAAGGCGGACCTCACGGCTGCAGAGTGATCCGACTCCGGTCCCGTGGCCGCCACTGCGCCTTCCATCCGGTCTAGGAGGCGCCGTTCGACGTCCTCCCGCACGAAGCTGTACAGCCCGAGCTTGCTGCCGAAGTGGTGGTAGAGCGCGCCCGTGGTGACCTTCGCCGCTGCCGCCAGCTCAGCGACCGTGACCTCGTCGAAAGGGCGGGCCCCGAACTCCCTGACCGCGGCGAGCACGAGCCTGCCTCTCGGGGAGGTCGAAACCGGAACCCACTCGCGCATGTGAACATAATGCCGTTATGCTCTCCACGAATCCAGTTACGAAGCGGGAGGATGCGCCGTGAAGCTCGAGTTCCTGTTCGTCCCCACCTCCGACCTCAAGGCCTCGCTCGCCCTCTACCGTGACAGCTTCGGCTTCACCGAGATGTGGCGCGAAGGCGACGCGACCGTCGCGCTGGCCTTGCCAGGCACCGAGGTGCAGCTCATGCTCGACGCCAACGACCCCGACGTCCCGGTCGGGCCGCTGTTCGTCGTCGACAGCGTCGAGGCCTTCCATGCTGCTCGCCCGGAGACGCTCGCCGTGGTCGAAGAGCCCTCGGAGATCCCCGGCGGCTTCCTGGCCACCTACCAGGACCCGGGCGGCGCGACCATTTACATCATGGACCAGTCGACAGATCAGAACGCCCCGTAAGAGCGACGGATGGTTAGCCCGTAGCCGCAAACGCAGCCCAAGCGTGCTCGATGTCGAAGGCGCGGTCTCGTGTGCAGCGACTGCTGTGCATCGATGAACTCGGCTACGTACAGCCTCACGAACTGACGGTTAGCCGCGCGAACCCCCTAGCCACGGCGACACGTCACGTCTCGCCGAGTCGTCGCCGTCAGGGTGATGCCACTACTCGGCCGGGACCGGATCCGGCGCACCACGCCGAACGCCGGCGAGCAGGAGTTGAGCCACGTCCAGCACCTCGACACCGTCGCCCTGGCCGGCTGCCTGCGCCTGCGTGAGCCCGTCGGAGAGCATGACATGGCAGAACGGGCACCCGACCGCAACGGCCGTCGCACCCGTGGCCAGAGCCTCCTCGGTGCGGTCGTTGTTGATCCGCTTGCCGATCCGCTCCTCCATCCACATCCGCGCCCCACCGGCACCGCAGCAGAACGAGCGGGACCCGGTGCGCGTCATCTCCCGCAGCTCGACGCCGGGCAGGGTGCTGACCAGCTCGCGCGGCGGCTCGTACACCTGATTGTGCCGGCCCAGATAGCAGGGATCGTGGTATGTCACAACCCGACCGGCGACCGAGCCGTCGGTGGCCGCGACAGGGGTGAGGCTGCCCTCGCGAACCAGCCTGTTGAGCAGCTGCGTGTGGTGGACGACCTCGAGCTGGAGGCCGAGCTGTGCATACTCGTTCTTGAGCGTGTTGAAGCAGTGCGCACACGTCGCAACGACCTTGAGCGCGCGGCTCTCGCGAAGAACCTCGACGTTCTGCAGCGCAAGTTGCTGGTAGAGGAACTCATTGCCGGCCCGCCGCGCCGGATCCCCGGTACACGTCTCGCCGTCGCCCAGGACGGCGAACGAGACTCCGGCCATGTTCAGCAACTCCGCGACGGCCTGGGTGGTCTTCTTGGCCCGGTCGTCAAACGCGCCCGCGCAGCCGACCCAGAACAGCCAGTCGACCTCGTCCAGCGACTCGACGTCCACACCGACCTGGCGGACCTCGAACGGAAGGCCGGCGGCCCACTCCATGCGCTTCGAGCCGGTGACGGCCCACGGGTTGCCCGACCGTTCCAGGTTCTTGAACAGACCCCCCAACTCCGACGGAAAGTCCGACTCGACCATCGTCTGGTAGCGGCGCAGGTCGAGGATGTGGTCGACGTGCTCGATGTCGACGGGGCACTGCTCGACGCAGGCGCCGCAGGTCGTGCACGACCACAAGACGTCCGGGTCGATCACCCCTTGGACATCGGCCGGACCCACGATCGGCCGCTCGGCCTCCGCGAGCGCCGCGGCCGGCACGTCGGCGAGCTGCTCTGGCGCCGCGCGTTCGTCGCCGGCCATGTCCTTGCCGCCACCGGCAAGGAGGTACGGGGCCTTGGCGTACGCGTGGTCGCGCAGGTCCATGACGAGCAGCTTCGGCGACAGCGGCTTGGCGGTGTTCCACGCCGGGCATTGCGACTGGCACCGCCCGCACTCGGTGCACGTCGTGAAGTCCAGCAATGCCTTCCAGGAGAAGTCCTCGACCTTCCCGACACCCAGTGCTGCATCCTCGTCGAGGTCGTCGAGCCGCTCGAAGTCGACAGGCTCGCCCTTGATCGTCAACGGCTTGGCCCCACCGAGTGCCGTCCCGCCGTCCGCCTCCCGCTTGAACAGGATGTTGACGAACGCGGTGAACCGGTGCCATGCGACACCCATCGTGACGTGTGTCGCGATGACGATCAGCCACGCCATCGAGATGACGATCTTCACAGCCGCAACGGCGAAGACCGTGTTCTCCAGGGCATCCGTCGAGAGCCCACCCATTGCGTTGCCGATGAAGAACGTCAACGGAAAGTGGGCCTGGCTCCCCGTACCCAGCGCGTACTCGGCACCGCGCAGCACGAGAATGCAGAGCCCGACGCCCACCACAGTCGCCTCGACGTAGTAGCCCTGCCACATCGTCGAGCCGGTGAACCGTGACGGCCGACCCGTACGCGCCGGATGTGAGCGCAGCCGGATGGCGATCAGCAACGCGATACCGGCCAGCATCGCCCAGGTGATGAACTCGGCTACCCACTCGAACGGGTACCACTGGCCGATCAGCGGCAACGCGAACTCCGCGTCGAACAGCTGCCCGTACGCCGTCACCAGCGTGAAGAAGAGCAGCCCGAAGCCGATGAAGACGAACCAGTGGGCGGCACCGACCGCGCTCCACTTGAGCATCCGGGTGTGCCCGAGCGTCTCGCGAAGCATGGTCGTGAGGCGCCGCCCTAGCCGATCCGTGCGGTCGTGGACGGGCTGGCCGAGCCCGATGACGCGCACCATCTGCGACACCGCACCAGCGACCAGCGCGACGGCCACAAGTGTGATCACCATCGAGGTGACGATCGCAACGGCTTGCATGCGAGTCCGGGCTCCCGTCCTGGTGGCAGGCGATTGGCGCCAGGTTACGCGGCCGCGAGAACCCGCGACGCTGTGGCGTTTGATCACGTGAGTCGCGTGCGTTTGATCACGTAAACCATGCCGAGCACCGCTTCACCAGGTTCCCCCGCCTGGTGAAGCGTTGCTACGCCTAGTGAAGGGATGCCGTCAGATCTCGATCCGGTCGAAGTTCAGATAGGACCGGCTCGGAGTCGGTCCGCGCTGACCCTGGTAGCGGGAGCCGTGGCGGGCCGAACCGTACGGATGCTCGGACGGACTGGACAGGGCGAAGAAGCAGAGCTGGCCGATCTTCATGCCGGGCCAGAGCTTGATCGGCAGGGTCGCGACGTTCGAGAGCTCCAGGGTGACGTGTCCGGTGAACCCCGGGTCGATGAAGCCGGCGGTCGAGTGCGTGAGCAGGCCGAGCCGGCCCAGACTCGATTTACCTTCCAAGCGGGCCGCCATGTCGTCCCCGAGGGTGACGAGCTCGTACGTCGACGCCAGCACGAACTCACCGGGATGCAGAACGAACGGCTCGTCGGCGACGGACTCGACCATCCGGGTGAGGTCAGCCTGTTCCTGGGCCGGGTCGATGTGCGGGTAACGATGGTTCTCGAAGACACGGAAATAGCGGTCCAGCCGGATGTCGATGCTCGAAGGCTGCACCATCGCGGTGTCGTACGGGTCGAGCACGATGCGCTTGGCCTCGACGGCGGCCCTGATGTCCCGGTCCGACAGCAGCATGCGCCGGACACTACCGATCGAGCGCTGTGCGGTGATACGCGGCAAGCGAGGCCAGTCGGATTCCCGCCCACGGTCGGCGGCTTCGGCCGAGCCGCGAGCACCGGGTATGCTCCTGCCGGTCGCCCTCGCTGCGCGAGGAGCAGCCCGCGGGTGTAGTTCAATGGCAGAACATCAGCTTCCCAAGCTGACAGTGCGGGTTCGATTCCCGTCACCCGCTCCAGTAATGATCTTGCAAAGTCCGTGGCAGGCGGCTTGCTCGGCCGATTCCCGGTTGCTCCGGCCCGCACCGGAGGACGCCCAGCAAGATCATATTTCACGGTTGTTTCATACCCGCTTTCCGCCGCGCGTCGGACACCGAAGTACAGTCGTCTCGTTCGGTCCAACAGTCCAATTGGACTAATGCCGAGCGCGGCCATGCCCATGTGAGCGACCGCCGCGAGGTCCAGTTGTGGATCTTGTCCGGGGACGCTCACCCCTCCGGTTCCCGCTCCGCCACCAGGATCGTGAGGTCGTCGTAAGCCTCGGCGCCGTCCCTGAACTCCCGCACGTCCTCCACGACGGCCCGGCGCACGTCGTCGGCGGACGCGCCTGCGAGACCCGACAGCAGCTGCCGCAGGCGGTCCTCGCCGTAGAAAGCGCCACCGGGGTTGCGCGCTTCGGTGATGCCGTCGGTGTAGAACACGACGGCCTCGCCCGGCCTGACCCGGAAGCTCCCCTCAGCGTGGAGCACCCCGGCGAAGGCGCCCAGGACGGGGCCGCTCACCGCCACCGCCTCGACCGAGCCGTCCGTGCGGACGACCAGCGGGGCCTCGTGCCCCGCACTCGCCAGCCTGACCTCACCCGACCCCGCGTCGACCTCGGCCAGCGACGCGGTCACGAACCTGGAGGTACGCCGCTCGAGGGTCAAGATCCGGTTCACGCGAGCCAGGGCGTCGGCCGGTCCGGTCGCGTTGTCGGCGGCAGAGTGGAGCAGGGCCTTCGCGTCGGCCATCAGCAAGGCCGCGGGTACGCCCTTGCCCGTAACGTCGGCGATGAGGAGGACCACCGCGTCGTCCGCGCGACGAAGCCGGAACACGTCGTACAGGTCGCCACCGACCTCGCGCGCAGGCTCGTAGTCGGCGGCGAACCGCCAGCCCTGCACCTCGGGGAAGCGGCGAGGCAGCAACGAACGCTGGATCTGCCGGCCGATCACCAGCTCCTGGGCCTCTCGCGCGCGAGCAGCATGGTCCCGCGCGCGGGTGATCGCCAGCTCGAGCGAGCAGCGGACGAGCGCGGCGAGGTCCGCCGGGGTCCCCACGTCGCAGACCAGGCGTCCGATCGTCCGGTCGTCGAGACGCACGGGAAGGACGAGCCCCTCGTCCCCGGCCGGGGCCCCCGCGAGGAACCGGCCGTCGGCGTCGGTCAGCGCGATCGACACGCCGCCCGCCGACGCGGAAGCCATGTCGAGCAGCGCCGCGAGCGTGGGATCGGCGATGAGGTCGTCGAGCTCTGACATGGGTACGTCGTGTCCGGACCGGCCCGACCAGTGCCGACGCCTACCCAGCGAGCGCGGCGGACCGATCCGGGAAGATCGGCAGGATCTGCTTCATGCCCGTGCGGTCGAGCACCGTGTCGATGGCCGGGTTGGGCGCCACGAGCCGCAGCTGCTCCTGGCGGTTTCCGCTCTCGGCGTCGGCCTGGACGGCGTGGAAGGCCTCCCAGCCGGAGTCGGGGTCGTGGGGCGCCTCGCCCCGGTAGACGAGGGCCAGCGAGTGCAGGGCCACGATCCCGGAGCTCGCCATGTACTTGAGTCCCGTCAGGTCCAGGACGAGCGTGCGCATGCCCTCGCCGTACAGTCCCTGGCCCGTGTCGATGAGTCCCTGGTAGTTGGAGGCGTCCAGCTCGCCGTCCAAGCCGATGATCGCGACCGAGTCCGAGACCCTCTCAACCGACGTCTCCACGGTGTTCCTCCCTCGCGTCAGGCCCGTCACTGCCGGCCGGGTGATGATCACCTCGTTGCCCCCCGCTGGGAGCGCCCGGTGGTCGAAAGTCGTGCACAGGTCGCGGATTAGCGCGATCCCCATCCCGCCTAAGGGCCGGCGTTCGAGAGGGACGGCCGGGTCGAGCGCCGGCGACGTGGCGGGATCGAACACCGGGGCCGCGTCGCGGATGCGGACCCGGACGTCGGGCCCGTCGCGAAGGACGTCGATGTCGACAGGTCCGGGGGTGCCGCGGTAGCCGTGGACGGTCACGTTGGTGACCCACTCGTCGACGGCCTGGACCAGGCCCCTCACGGCCGGCTCGTCAGCTCCGAGGCGGCGCGCGACCAACCGGATGTGGGCACGCACCTCGGCGAGCACCTCGAGCCTGGACTCCACGTGGAGAGTCTCGGTCATCACGTCAGTGTCGACGATGACCGCCGTCGTGCGCACGCGCAGACGTTATCAGGGCGGCTTGCCCGAGCCGCCCGGCCGACGACCGGACCCTGGGCAATGGACCGTCCAGGCTATGGCGGCCTCAGGCTGCGACAGGGATCCTGACGCTGGGTGTAGACAGCGGGTGCATGTTCGACCCAGGCCCAGTCTTGGATCTCATGAACGAATATTCACGCCGTTGGCCGAGCCAGTCGACCAGGGCTCGCTCTTGCTCCGTCTTCGGCTGGAGTAGCTCGAACAGCCGGCGACGTGTTGCGGCGAGCAGGGCGTAATAGCCCGAGGCTGACCGATCTCCGAGCCGATGGCCAACAACTTGTCGGCCTCCTGGTCGGTCAGTGATCCGGTCCTTTGGTGGTTCGATGGGTTCCACGGTCGTTCTCCTGTCTAGGGCAGGTGGACGGTCGAGGTCCTGAGCCTGTGTCAGCGCACCGCTCGGGACCGCTTTCACGGTCGTTTCACATCACGCCCGGCAGGGGGCGCACGGGCAGCACACGGTGCATAGCAATAGAGGTGGGTATGGCCCGCTGACCAGCGGTCTTCACAGCGGCACGTGGCGACAGAGCCCAGTCACATTCCCAAGCTGACAGTGCGGGTTCGATTCCCGTCACCCGCTCCACTGCAGCATTCTGAGCTACGATTCAGCGTTCTTGCGAGGAGCATTAACGGTCACTGCAAGACGGCGCCGCCAGTCCAGCTCGCACCAGCCGATACTGGCGATCAGGCAACGTTAAGATCACCGCTTACGGTGCAGAAACAGGCGGCAAACGCATGTGGCCGGTCCACAGTCCGTAGCGTCGGGGGAGGTACGGCGATGCCGTACAACGTCACCATTTCCGGGTTCGATCTGAGCGACGGCTTGATGCCAGTGCGGATAGCGGCTGGCTACACGTGGGTGGAGGTCGGGGGTCCGAGCGCAGTCGTCAGGCGGCAGGAGTCGGTGACGCTCGATGTCCCCGCGGTCGACATTCTCCGCCAGACGACACCGGTGACGTTCTCGTACGCGGGCGATCTCGCGCCACAACCAAGTCCGGCCTGGTTCATCGCGTTGTGGATCCAGGAGGTCCCACGCATCCCGAGCGGTACCGGCTGGCTGTTCAAGAGCGGCGGATTCACGACCACCGAACCGACGTCCGACCCGATCGAGATCATTGTCGCCCCGGAACAGCTCATCGGCGCCGCTGAGCTAGCCGGTGCTATCGGCGCCTTCCCCGTGACACAGGGGTCGACGACCATCACGTCTGTGTCCCTTGCCGTTTCGGGAGCCGATATCGCGCTCACCGCCGTCGGGACTGATACGGGGTTGCCGAGCGGGGTCACCTTCACTTACACAGCGACCCTGAAGCTCATTCCGAATGGAAACCCGGTCGCCGTCGACACGCCATTCGACGTCGAACTGGACAACCCCTCGCTCAGCTTCACCGCGGGCACGGGCACTGGCTTCGTGACATTCCTACTAAACGTCATCGCCGGACTGATCTACAACGAGGTCGAGCCGCGGGTGAGGAGCACGGTGGAGGGACGGCTGAACGCCGGGGTGCTGTCCAGTGTCGCCACCCGGCTCAACCGCGGCGTGCCGACGACGATGCCGACTGGTGTGGTCCTGTCGATCCGCTCCGTCCGGCCGCTTACCCGGCCGCTCGACGGCGGCGGAACGGAACCGGTGATCGGCGTGCGCGCTGCGCTTGGTGCATTCGGAGGAGTGCTCAGCAAGTTCCCGGCGGCTTCCGGACGATGCTTCATCGCCTCTGCCGCGACGAGCCCGCACGCGCCGGAGGTCCGCGTACTGCAGGCGTGGCGCGATGAATGGCTGCGACCGCGACGCGGCGGACCCGCGGTGATCGGAGCGTACGAACGCCTCTCGCCCCCATTCGCCCGGTTCGTCGCGCGCTCGGACCGCCGGCGCGCCCTGACGCGGGGACTCGTCGTCTCTCCCGCCGCACGCTGCGCCCGCCACTTCTTGCGACGCAACCAACCCGACGACGGCTGACAGGCTGCAGTACTGCTCCAGGCAAGCAGGTCGGCTATCGCCTGCCCGAGCTCAGGGTCGTCAGACGGATCCCGCCAGGTGACGATCGTCGTACGACCGACGAG
>JBKPCP010000038.1:0-22399 GCA_046727475.1 Actinomycetota bacterium
CAGCGCGTCCCCGAGCGCCTGGGTAGCGGCCTCCAAGGCCTCGTCGGTCATCGGACCGAGGGCGTCGAGAACGAAGACTGCTCGGCGCGTCGCGTGCGTCAACCGGGTTCGCGTGCACTGGCGCCAGTTCCAGCGACGGCAGGTCACGCCGGCGTCGTCGCGCCAGACGACCTCGCCCGCCTCGGGGTGATCGATCACGCCACGGCCGCCCGCCGTCGTCTCGAACGGCTCGTCTCCGGCTGCCCGGGTGAGATGCAGTGAGCCCTCGTAGCGGTCGAGATCCTCGCCCCCGACGGGGAGCACATGGGCAACCGAGACGGCGTTGTACGTGTCGGTCAGGCGGTCGATACGGGGCAGGCCCTCGGGGAGCCGACGCAGCAGTGCCTCGACGCTCGGACGGGTACGTTGCGGCTTGGCCCCGAAGGCTCGGAACGCGTTGCGCCAGGCCGCGACGTGGGGGTGGCTCTCGACCGGCGCGTCGCCGAGCACCGACCGGGCTCGTGCCTCGGCGGCACGCAGCATCTGCTCGGTGCTCGGGTCGCTGGGACCGGGTATCAGGCCGTCGGCGACCACTAGGACCGCGCGGTAGTCGGGCCGCAAGGCGGCCACCGTCCCGTCGAGCCGGGCGCCCGCCAGCCAGGTGGTGGTCGTCGCCTCGGTCACCGGATGTCGTCGTCGCCCTCGGGGCGGTTACGCATCTCATCTTCGCGTCGGCGCAGGTCGGCTTCCCACTGCTCGAGCATCTTCTGGTGCTCGGCGTCGACGTCGCGGATCTCCCGTAGGAAGTCGGGGTTGTCGTCGGGTGCCAGCGGGCGTGGCCCGGGTCGGGGTGGCCGCCCTTGACGACGCTGACCGAACCGGGCCACCAACCAGGCCACCGGGCCGATCACCGGCAGCGCGACGATCAAGGCGAGCCATATGGCCCGCCTAGGACCACGCACGTCGGCCGGATCCGTCTGTAGGCAGTCGATCAGCGCATAGACGCCAACGACCAGGGCAATGACGATCGGCAGGGCGATCCTCACCGCTGCTGTCCCCCCTTCGTTCTCGCGAACATGACTCAAGCGTAAGTGAACTGCGGTCTGTCGTCCGTACGTGGCCGGGACGTGCTGAATGGCGGTCCCGGCCGAGCTCGGGTGACACCTGCACGATGCGAGGATGGACTCGTGAGCGACGGGGATCACCAACTGCTGGCCGACCAGCACGCGGGCACCCGCGACGCCGATCGGCCGCGGTCCGGTGTTCGGCGCCGCGGGCCGATGTTGGTCGGCATCGACGACGTGCGCGCGGCCGCGGCACGCGTTTCGGGCCAGGTCGTCCGCACGCCGCTGCTGCCCTGTCCATGGGCCGACGTCGCCCGCCCGCTCTGGCTCAAGCCGGAGAACCTGCAGCCCACCGGTGCCTTCAAGATGCGGGGTGCCTTCAACGCGGTCGGGGCATTGGACCCGACCGAGCGCGCGCGGGGTGTGGTCACCCATTCGAGCGGCAACCACGGCCGGGCCCTCGCCTGGGCTGCCCGTACGTTCGGCGCGCCGATCATCGTGGTGATTCCTGAGACTGCAACGGCGGTGAAGGTCGAGGGCGTGCGGGCGCTCGGTGCGGAGATCGTCATGGTTCCCCCGGCAGAGCGAGAGAGCCGTGCCGTCGAACTCGCTCGGGACCGCGGCATGGTCATGATCCCGCCGTTCGAGCATGCCGATGTGATCGCCGGCCAGGGAACGGTCGGGTTGGAGATCGTCGAGGACCTGCCCGACCTCGACGTCGTGTTGGTCCCGGTCGGCGGAGGCGGCCTCATCTCCGGGATCGCCGTCGCCGTCAAGGCATTGCTCCCGGCGGCGCGTGTCGTCGGCGTCGAGCCCGAGCTCGCCGGCGACCTGGCCGAGGGCTTCGCGCGGGGTGAGCGGGTGGCGTGGGACCCCGCGCTGACGTCGCGGACCATCGCGGACGGGGTACGGCTGCCCGCTGTCGGTGAGCTCACCTGGCGGCACATCGAGCGTCACGTCGACGACGTCATCACGGTGAGCGAGCAGGCAATCCTCGACGCGATGGGGGTGCTCGCTCGATCGAGTCGGATCGTCGCGGAGCCCAGTGGCGCGCTGACGGCAGCGGCCTACCTGTCGCGGCCGGACGCCGTCACCGGCCGGACCGTGGCCGTCGTCTCCGGCGGCAACGCCGATCCCGCGCTGCTGGCCCAGGTGCTCCGCTCCTGATCGGTCAGGCGAGAGCGGGATGACCTCGCGCTGGAACAGCTCGGCGCCACTCGGGTCGGTGACCGCCTGCGGCCTCGGTCGCACCACGCTGTGGCACCGGTCCGGCCTGCGGCGTCCCTCCGCAGTCAGGGGATGTTCCAGAACAGGTAGATCGCGACGACGGCACCGACGGCAGCCGAGCCGTAGCAGAGCCCGGCGATGAGTCCGGCCCGGTGCTTGATCTGCAGCCCGTCGTAGAGCGTGTATCGGAACCGATGCGCCCAGTGGAACAACGCGAGAAATACGAGTATCCACAGGCCGACCCGCACGAGTGGATGGCCGAGCACGTTCAGCACATGGCCGTAGTCCGGCGGTGCAATCCACTCCAGGGGGAACGCCACGCCGAAGAGGAAGAGCAGGATCGGCACGAACAGCGCGGCCAGCACGCCGCCGGCGCTGAAGAGGAGCCACACGAAAGGTTCGGCCGTTCGTACGCGCACCTACGCCCCCAGCAGTATCCAGGCCACGACGACCGACACGAGCACCCATGCCACGTAGCCGCCGGCCGCGATCATCCAGCTCGGCACCCGTCGCCCACCGCGCCGGACGACGGTCGCCCGCGCGGTCAGGTCGAACCACGTAACCGCGTGGAGCAGCACGAACGCCAAGGCGATCACGTTGAGCGCCATCACCCACGGCGTGGCCGCCCAGTCCAGGAAGCCGGCGTAGTCATCGGCTCCCTGGCTCACCGCTCGTACCAGCAGGAGCAGGAAGACCGCAGACCACGCGACGAAGACACTGCTCAGCTCGCGCAGGATGAAGACAAGGTACGACCGGCGCTCGGTCCACCAGAACAGGGAGACGCGGCGGCGGTACGGTCGAGGCCGGTAGTCGATGTCCGACGTCATCGCGCGCCCCTCGGCAGGAGGAACGACTTCAGGGACTCGGTCGCCGCCGTCAGCTTGTAGCGCTGGATGGCGCCGGCGGGATCGACGTCCTTCGGGCACGCGCGGGTGCACTCGCCTACGAACGTGCATCCCCACACCCCGTCGGGATGGATGAGCACGTCCAGGCGGTCCCGCGCGCCCTGGTCCCGCGAGTCCAGGTTGTACCGCTGGGCCAGCGCGATCGCCGCGGGCCCGACGAACTGCTCGTCGAGCCCGTAGACCGGACAGGCCGCGTAACAGATCATGCAGTTGATGCACATGCTGTACTGGTGGTACTCGTCCATCTGAGCCGGCGTCTGCAGGTACTCCCCTTCGCTCACCGGGAGGTCGTCGTCGCGGACGATCCAGGGCTTGACGCGCGGGAGCTTGCGCATGAAGTCGCTGACGTCGGACACGAGATCGCGAATCACGGGAAAGTTGCGCAGCGGCCCGACCCGCACCGGGCCGGGTGAATGGTCGGTCAGCAGCTCGGCGCAGCTGAGGGCGGGATCTCCGTCGACGGTCATGCCACAACTGCCGCAGATGCCCATGCGGCACGACCAGCGGTAGGACAACGTTCCGTCGAGATGGTCCTTGACATAGTTCAGGCCGTCGAGCACCGACCAGTCCTCGCGCAAGGGGATGTCGTAGGACTGCCAGGTCGGCTCGGTCTCCTGTTCGGGCCGGTATCGCTCCACCTGCAACGTGATGCGATCCGTCATCGGCTACCTCCCGTAGACGCGTTCACCCGGTGGCCAGCGAGTGATCGTCACCGGCAAGTACTCCACCCGGCTGGTCCCGTCGGCGTCGAGATGCGCCAGCGAGTGCGCGAGGAACCGTTCGTCGTCGCGCGCCGGAAAGTCGGTGCGCTGGTGTGCGCCGCGGGACTCCTCCCTGCGCAGTGCGCATGCGACGATGCTCTGCGCAACGTCGAGCATGAACGACAGCTCGAGCACCGCAGTCCGCTCGGTGTTGAACGTGCGGCTGTGGTCCTCGACGATCGCCGAGCCGAGCCGCTCCCGGATCTCCGCCAGGGTGCTGGCGGCCTTGCTCAGGTCGTCTCCGTTCCGGTAGATCCCGGCGGCCTGCTCCATCGTGGCGTGCATCTCATCCCGGAGGTCGGCCAGCCGTTCTCCGCCGTCGGGCCGCTCGAACAGCTCGTGTTCCAGGCGGCGTCGTTCGTCGTCGGCCTGGGCGTGCACGGCCAGATCGGGCCGGGGCGCTGTCGACGCGTACTCGGCGGCAGCCCGACCGGCACGGGCGCCGAAGACCAGCAGCTCCGGCAGCGAGTTCGATCCCAGCCGGTTGGCACCGTTGATGCTGACGCAGGCGACCTCGCCGGCGGCGTAGAGACCGTCGAGCGAGGTCGCGCCGTTCGTGTCCGTGTGGACGCCGCCCATCGCGTAGTGCACGACCGGACGGACCGGGATCATCTCGTGCACCGGGTCGATGTTCTCGTACTTGAGACACAGCTCCCGAACGAACGGCAGCTTCGCGTCGATCAGCTCGGCGCCGAGATGGCGCAGGTCGAGATGGACGACCGGGCCGTACGGCGTGTCCACGGTCCGACCCTTCTCTACCTCGTGGACGAAGGCCTGCGAGAGCCGGTCGCGCGGGCCGAGCTCCATGCTACGCAGCACCGGCCTCGGCTCAGGCGCGCCGAGGTCGTAGTCCTGCAGGTAGCGGTAGCCGTCCTTGTTGACGAGCCAACCGCCCTCGGCCCGCGCCGCCTCGGTGATCAGGATGCCCGTGAACGGAAGGCCGGTGGGGTGGTACTGGACGAACTCCATGTCCTTCAGCGGTGCGCCGGCGCGGAAGGCCAGCGCCATGCCGTCGCCGTTCTTGATGTTTGCGTTGGTCGTGAACGGGAAAACCCGCCCGCACCCGCCCGTGCACAGGATCACCGCCTTCGCGGTGACCGCCTCGATCCGGCCGGACATCAGGTCGAGCGCGACGACGCCCCGGACTCGCCCGTCGTCGACAAGCAACCGGGTCACGAACCACTCGTCGTAGCGGCTGATGCTGCCGTACTTCAACGACGTCTGGAACAACGTGTGCAACATGTGGAAGCCGGTCTTGTCGGCGGCGAACCAGGTGCGCATCTTCTTCATCCCGCCGAAGGCGCGGACCGCGATCCGGCCGTCAGGCTGCCGGCTCCATGGGCAACCCCAGTGTTCGAGCTGGAGGAGCTCCTGCTGCGCCTCGACGACGAATGCCTCGACGGCGTCCTGGTCGCAGAGCCAGTCGCCGCCGGAGACGGTGTCGTACGCATGCTCGTCGAGGCTGTCGTCCGGCGCGATGACGCCGGCTGCGCCGCCCTCGGCCGAGACCGTGTGGCTGCGCATCGGGTAGACCTTCGACACGATCGCCACGTCGAGTTGAGGGTTGGTCTCGGCGACCGCGATGGCCGCACGCAGGCCGGCCCCGCCCCCGCCGACGACCAGGATGTCGTGGGACGCCGTCATCGATCCCTCAAGCGCCGTGCTCGCCGATGATCTGGTCCTCCAGAACTTTCCCGCTGTGATGGACGATCCGGTGGTAGACGCTGCCGTCGTGGTACTCCTGGCGCAGCCACTGGCAGCCGCAGCTGTACCGCCGCTGCTCGGTCGTCAGCCCTTGTGCGTCCTCGGACTCGTAGACCTCGCCGTCGTGGGACTCTCCACACGGAGCCGTACGTTCGGTGAACCGGGAAGTGGTGGCGACCATCGCACCCGTCCTCAGTCGATTCCTCCGGCGGCGATCCACCGCACTTGACCCGCCGGTTCACCCAATGTCCTCCGATCTGCTGCTCGTGTGAAGACGCAGGACAAGGGCGCACGCCGGAGGTGCGTGCCACGACGGGGAGGGCAGGTGATCGTCGCAGGTCTCAGATGTCGTCGCTGATGCGGACGATCACGTCGAACGCCTCGTCAAGGTCGTCGGTCAGCCGCGCCGGCCAATTCGTCAGACTTTGTCAGGGTCTGTGACGATCTCCTGTTCAGGCGACTCGATCAAATGCAGGGCGGCCTCCTCGGCCGATAGGCCCATATCGCCCTTGTCGGGACCGACGAGGTCTGGGTCAGTTCGCGAGTGTGAGCCGTCGCCACCGGCTACCAGCTGAGAGATCTCGCGCCTGATGCCACGGTCGCTCGATTCAGAATCCTCGCCCTCGTCAACGGCGTCCGGCTCTTCCTCGGCGAGCAGCTGGTCCAGCGACTCTCCCCGGGACTGTTCCGTGGCGGTGGTGCCGAAACGTAGGGAGCCCCGGTACCGGTCGCCGGCATCCCCGGTGTTGTCGCCATTTTCGTCCAGCATGGTGTCCTCGGTGCCGTCGCCTTCGAGGATCTCACCGGCGTCATCGCGTCTGGTCATGTGCCGACCTCGGAACTGGCCGCATCGCAGCGGGCCTCGCAAGCGGTCAAGTGCCGCTCGATGCTCACACTAGCCTCAGAACTCGATGCTGGATCCAAGGGGACGATGGCGACGTCGTCCCGCCACGTCGTGGACCTTCTCAGCTGGTCCGCAGGCTTGATGCCGGCCGGGTCGAAGCGCGGGCGCGGTGGCTAGTCTGGACGGGTCATGGCCTTCCTGCGCTACACGCTGCTTCGGGTCCTCGTCTTCGCCGTGGTCGCGGCGTTGTTGTGGATCGTCGGGTTACGCGGCTTCTGGCTGCTGCTGTTCGCCATCTTCCTTTCTGGTCTGGTCAGCATCTTCGTGTTGACCAAGAGCCGCGATGCGGCGTCGGCCTCGTTGGCGAACCGGGTGTCGGAGATCAAGCGCCGGATGGCGGAGAAGACCGCCGCCGAAGACGCATGGGCCGACACGCGGCGCACGGACGACCGCGGCGGCGACCACAAGACGTCGGCCGAGTGAGCGATCGCCCGCCATGGGTCGCTAGTCGAGGCCGGCCGAGGTGACCGGCGGCGGCGGGCCGGCGCGCAGACGTGCGAGGACCTTCTCGTGGTCGTCGGCGAAGTCCCACAGTGACTCGAGCCACCAGGTGGCCCCCGCCTCGGCATATGGCCGCACCAGCGCGGCGGCGGCCACCGGATCGTCGGATGGCGTGGCGTCCTCGACCACGATGTCGTAGGGCCCGGCGTCTGGACCTCGTTCCGCGAGGGCGTACGCGCGCATCTCGGCCACGACCTCCGGCGTGAGCCTGGCGACGTGTGGGAGCACGCCGTCGTACCGCAGCGCTCGGGCCATCGACTTCGGGCGGCCCCAGGCGCCGACCACCCAGATCGGGATGCGCGGCTGCTGAACGGGAGGCGGGGGTGGCATGAAGGTCGTCGGCCGGACCGTGTAGTGCTTGCCCTCGTGTGAGAACGGCTGACCCGCCCACAGACCGGTCAGGATGTCGAGCCCCTCGTCGAGCAACTCCGCACGAGTGCGGCGGTCGGTGACCTCGCCGAACTCGGGGAACCCGGAGTCGATCGCGCCGAGCCCCACGGCGAGGGTCACCCGACCGCCGGACAGGTTGTCCAGCGTGGCCGTCTCACTGGCGACCTTCCACGGGCGCATGCGCGACAGGGGCGTCAACATGGTGCCGAGGCGGATGCGCTCGGTACGCATCGCCGCCGCTGTCAGGCAGATCCAGGCATCGACGCCCCAGACCGGTTCCCAGACGAAGAACCCGTCCCAGCCGGCTTGTTCTGCGAGCTCAGCGGCGTCGGCCGCTGTCCGGGCATCGCCGCGCGGCAGCACAAAGCCGTACCTCATCTGTGGCTCCTTTCGCCCGGGCGACGCTACGGACGGCCACCGACACGGCCCGCCGTCGGGTGTCCTGCGGCGGGTTGTGCACGTCACGGAGGCCTGTCTGACGTGCACAACCCGCCACAAGATGACGAGGATCGTGGCGGGCTGGGTGGGTAGGAGTGCCCCCATGGAGGAGGACCGACGGACCAAGCCGGGTGCGACGCCAGGTCAGGACCCCCGCGAGATCGATCAGGAACGGACCGGCGAACGCGCACTGGACGAGCTGGCCGAACAGGACCGCCTGACCCATCCTCAGGAGCGGACCCGCGGACTGGGTACGAGCTCGGATGCGCCGGGGCGCGACCTCGGCGATCTCGAGGACGCACCGGAGCAGACCGAGTTGCGGGACGAATCCTGACAGCTTGCACCGGCGCTCGGGGGATGAGCGAGGGGTGCGGCGCTGGTCAGGGCTTGCGCGCGACTCCGGCCCAGTAGTACGCCGCGTGGGGATCCTCGGGTGGCCCGTCGTCGGGATGCCAGGTCAGGACCGGCACGACGCCGGGCTCGACGATCTGGAGGCCGGCGAAGAAGTCTTCGATGTCGGCCTTGCTGCGTGAGACCAGCGTGATTCCGGCGTGTTCGGCGGCGGCGGACGCCGCGTTGAACGCCGCCGGGTCGAAGTCGGCCGTCGGGTGCGTGATGGCGACGTAACTGCCCGAAGGCAGGGCGTCGACCAGCGTGGAGACCATACGCTGCGGGTTCTCGTCGTCGCGGAAGTACATCAGGATCGCGACCAGGATGAGGCCGACCGGCTGGCTCATGTCGAGCGTCTTGGCCAGCGCCGGGTCGGCGAGGATGGCCTCCGGATCACGCAGGTCGGCCATGATGAACTCGGTCTGGCCCTGCGAGCTGCTGGTCATGAGCGCCCGGGCATGCGCCAGGACGAGCGGATCGTGGTCGACATAGAGCACCCGGGTCTCCGGTGCTATGGCTTGGGCGACCTCATGGGTGTTTCCTGCCGTCGGGATTCCCGGGCCGATGTCGAGAAACTGGCGGATGCCCCCTTCGGCGGCGAGCCAGCGCACCGCACGGCCGAGGAACGCCCGATTCGCCTTCGCCATGGTCGGCAGCGTCGGAATCGCCTGAACCATCGCGTCGCCGAGTGCCCGGTCGGCGGCGAAGTTGTCCTTGCCACCCAGCCAGTAGTCGTAGACCCGTGCGGCGTGGGCGACCGAAGTGTCGATGTGCGGCAGCGGGGAGTCCGACGCCATCAGGGATTCCTCCACAAGTCGGGGACGATGATCTCACCGTAGCCACGATCAAGGAGCTGCGGAAAGGGGCTCCGGAGGGTTGTGGATGTCGTGACTCCACAAGCCTGTCCGGCAGTTGCGTCAGCCGCCCTGTTCATCGAACTCGCGCAGAATCTTGCCGAGTATGTCGCCGGTGCGGTCCGGCCGTTCGGCCTCGACGGCCAGGCGCTCCATGGCCGCGGCGTAGTGATCGATGTCGTCGCGCTTGTCCAGGTAGAGCGCGCTGGTGAGCTGCTCGATGTATATGACGTCCGGCAGATCCTGTTCCGGAAAGCGCAAGATGCTGAACGACCCGCCGGCCGCTGCATGGCCGCCGGCGTTGAACGGAATCACCTGCAGCCTGACGTGTGGCAACTTGGTGGCGTCGACAAGCGCCCTCAGCTGGGCACGCATCACCTCCGGCCCACCGATCGGGCGGCGCAGCGCGCCCTCGTCGACCACCACCCACAACTGAGGCGGGTCCTCGCGCGCGAGCACCTGCTGCCGCTTCATGCGCACGGCGACCCTGCGCTCGACCTCCGCGGGAGGCGCATTTCCGTGACCCAGCAGGATGACGGCCTTGGCGTACTCGGGGGTCTGCAGGAGGCCGGGGATGAACTGGACCTCGTATGTCCGGATCAGGACGGCGGCGGCTTCCAGGCCGAGGTACGGCTGGAACCAGCTGGGAAGGATGTCGCCTTCGCGCTGCCACCAGCCGGGGGTATTCGCCTGGCGGGCCAAGGTGAGCCACGCCTCGCGTTCCTCCTCGTCGGTGACGCCGTAGAGAGTGAGCAGATCGGCGACGTCGCGTTCCTTGAAACTGACCCGGCCGAGCTCCATCCGGCTGATCTTGGACTCCGAAGCTCGGATCTCCCAGCCCGCGGTCTCGCGGCTCACACCCTCGCCCTCACGAAGCCGGCGAAGATGAGCTCCGAGCAACATTCGCAGCACGGTCGGCCCGCCGGCCGCCCCAGCCTCCGGCTGCGCCGTCGTCACGTCATACCCCCGATGCTCACTCTACCCGAGAGTGATCGCTCCGGTCCCCTGCGTACGCATGCTACGGCCGCATCTGGGCAGAAAGGAACCGAAATCGCCGAACGGGTTACCGCACATCGACGACGGTGTGACGGGCGTTGCGACCTCTAGGCAACGAGGTTGTCGAAGTCGCCGTCCTTGGCACCGAGAATGAAGGCGGCCATCTCGTCGGGGGTGTAGACGAGCGCAGGGCCGTGCGGGTCGCGCGAGTTCCGGACGGCGAACACGCCGCCGGGAAGCCTCGCCACCTCGACGCAGTTGCCGCTCGGATTGCTCAGGCGGCTCTTCTGCCAGGTGGCCCCGGTGAGCTCGTCCGCCGGAATGCCGTTGTACGGCTGTGTCATCGTCAGCCTCTCGACCTCGGTTGCGACGTTTGCACGTGCACTAGCCCTTGCCAATGCACGCCATGGAGAGCACGATAGCGCACATGCAGCTACATTGGGACAGGTCGAGCTAGCACCGACTCCTCGATGGCTTGTCGAGAAGGCTCCACGCCATCGAGTGAACGGGTGGACGTACCGCGGCGTGGAGCGGATCCCCTGCACGCGTCGCGGTGCGGACGCCTGAGTCACCCGCTCCGATGTCTCAGCGACCGGCGAGCGCGAGACCGAATGCGAGCAGGATCGCGTACGCCAACTCGGTCAGGGCCGTGTCGCGAAGCACCGGCACCAGCGCCATGCCGCGGGCGCCGCGGACGATCGGTCGTGCGGCTCGAGCCGCGAGTGGTACGGACAGCACCGCCAGGCCCGCCCACGCGCGGCCGGCCACCGCCAGGGCGAGAGCCATCGCGTACGCGGTCGCCAGCAGCGCGAGGTAGAGCAGCCGAGTTCGGCGCGAGCCGAGAAGCACCGCCAAGGTGCGCTTGCCGCCGCGCGCATCGCTCGGCATGTCTCGCAGGTTGTTGGCCACCAGAATCGCGCATGCGAGGCAGCCGACAGCGACGCCGGACACCACGGACGACGGCGTCACGCTTCCCACCTGTACGTACGTCGTCCCGACGACGGCGACCAGGCCGAAGAAGAGGAAGACCGACACCTCACCGAATCCGCGGTAACCGTACGGGCGACGCCCGCCCGTGTAGTACCAGGCCGCGGCCACGGCAAGTGCACCCACGCCGAGCAGCCACCACTCGCCGGTGAGCACGACCAGCCACAGCCCGGCCAGGGCAGCCACCCCGAAGCAGACCCAGGCGGCGGTGCGGACGGCTGTCGGGGTCGCGGTTCCCGAGCCGACCAGCCGGAGCGGCCCGACACGCTGGTTGTCGGTGCCGCGCATCCCGTCGGAGTAGTCGTTGGCGTAGTTCACGCCGACCTGCAATGCGACGGCGACGACCAGGGCGAGCAACGCCCGGCTGATCAGCGCGGAACCGACCGCGGCGGCCGCCCCGGTGCCGACCAGCACCGGGGCGACCGCTGCAGGAAGTGTCCGGGGGCGCGCACCGGCCGCCCAGTCGCGCAGGCCGGGCATCAGCCGGTCGTCGTCTCGAGCAGCCGGGCGGTGAGGCCGCGGCGGTCGACCTTGCCGCCGGGCAGTCTCGGAAGGGCGTGGACGATGACCAGGTCCTTCGGCGCGTACGCCGTCGGCGATTGCCGCAGCACGTGGGCGCGCACCGATCCCAGCGTCGGCGGATCGCCGGGGTCACGCGGGACGACGACGGCAACGACGCGCTGTCCCCAGTCCGGGTCGGGAAGCGCGACGGCCGAGGCCTCGGCGACACCTGCGTGGCCGGTGACGACGGCATCGACGGCCGGGAGCGGCACGTTCACACCACCGGAGACGGCTACGTCGTCGAGTCGGCCGTACACGTCGAGGTGACCATCGGTGTCGACGTGCCCGAGGTCAGCCGTCACGAACCACCCGTCCGCGAAGGCCTCGGTGGAAAGCCCGGGCTGTAAGCGGTAGCCGTGGGCCAGCACCGCCCCGGCCACCCGGACCCGGCCGTCGTCGGTCGTGGAGACCTGCACTCCGTCGAGCGGCAGCCCGTCGTAGACGCACCCGCCGGACGTCTCTGTCATCCCGTACGTCGTGACGATCGGCACCCGTGCGGCACGGGCGCGTTCAAGGAGCTCAGGGGTGACCGCGGACCCTCCCACGAGCACCGCGTCGAATGCCGCCAGGGAGTGCAGTGCCGCCCCACCCGCCTCGAGGATGACGGAAAGCTGATGCGGCACCAGGGCCGTGTACCGGCGGGTCCTCGAACTGCGGAGCACGTGCACGCTGGCCGCCGCGAAGGCCTCGGGGTCGAAGCCGCGGCTCATGTCGGCCGCCACGGGTTCCGTGCCCGCCACGACGGAGCGGACAAGGATCATCAGACCGGCTATGTGGGTCGCTGGAAGGGTGAGAAGCCACCGCCCTGGTCCGCCGAGCCGGTCGTGCGTGGCCGTCGCGGATGACCGCAGTGCTCCGGCGCCGAGCAGAACACCCTTGGGCTCGCCTGTGGACCCCGAGGTCGGGACGACGAGCGCGACCGGGTCGTCGTGGCCCTCCACAGGGACGCTAGGTCGCATGGCGGCCAGCAGGCCGTCGCGCACTGCGGCCGGGTACTCGGGCAGCGGAAGGAGCGCAGGCCCGCCGTCCAGGGCGGACACGACCGCGGGGAAGATCCGGCGCAGCACGGCCGGCCCGAGAGGCACGCCGATGGCGTGGAGCGGCCGTGTCGTAGAAGGGGTCGAGATCTGCATGCTGCGGTTCAGCGTACGCATCCGGGTGGCCGGGTCACCTTCCCGATCGAACCCGAACTCCCGATCGAACCCGAACCGCCCTCAGAAGTACCAGGGGAAACGGGACCAGTCGGGGGCACGCTTCTCGAGGAACGCATCGCGGCCCTCGGCCGCTTCGTCGGTCATGTAAGCAAGGCGGGTCGCCTCGCCGGCGAAGACCTGTTGGCCGACCATTCCGTCGTCGACGGCGTTGAAGGCAAACTTCAGCATCCGCTGCGCGGTCGGACTCTTTCCGTTGATCTTCGCGGCCCACTCGAGCGCCACCACCTCGAGTTGCCCATGCGGCACCACCGCGTTGACCATGCCCATCCGGTGCGCGTCTGCAGCCGAGTGCTCGTCACCCAGGAAGAAGATCTCGCGAGCGAACTTCTGCCCCACCTGTCGGGCCAGGTATGCCGAGCCGTAGCCGCCATCGAAGGAGCCGACATCCGCGTCGGTCTGTTTGAACCTGGCGTGCTCCGCGCTGGCGATCGTCAGATCGCACACGACGTGCAGGCTGTGCCCGCCGCCCACGGCCCAGCCGGGTACGACGCAGATCACCACCTTGGGCATGAACCGGATCAGTCGCTGCACCTCGAGGATGTGCAGTCGACCCGCGCGGGCCGGGTCGACCGTCTCGCCGTCGGCGTCCACCGACGGCACGGTGTACCGGTACCCGTCCCGGCCGCGGATCCGCTGGTCACCACCCGCGCAGAACGCCCACCCGCCGTCCTTGGGAGACGGCCCGTTGCCGGTGAGCAGGACGCATCCGACGTCGGGCGACATCCGGGCGTGGTCGAGGACCCGGTACAGCTCGTCGACGGTGTGTGGCCGGAAGGCGTTTCGCACCTCGGGCCGGTCGAAGGCGACCCGGACCGTTCCCTGATCCCGGCCGTCGGCGACGTGCCGGTGGTATGTGACGTCGGTGAGATCGAACCCCGTGACGGGACGCCACCGCGACGGGTCGAAGGGGCCGGGCGTCTCGCGCCCTTCATTGCTTGGTGTCACCTCGAGAGGATAGAGGTCGCGGCTGCACATATTTCGTCCACAGCAGGCGCGCCGGTTCGTCCACTCACTGACCGACCAGGACTACGCTCGCGACTGGCTCATAGGGCAAAATCCAGGTGCTCGGAGGAGCCCTCCCATGACAAGCCGTTCCCTTTCGCGGCTCGTTCTCTGTGCGGCGCTGGCCGGTGCGTCGGCTGCGTGCGGTACGTCCGGGCCGGAGGGGGCCGCGAGTCCAGGTTGGACGACGGTCATCGACGAGCCGAGCGGAGCAAGTATCGACCTGCCCGAGGACGCCCGGCCGCAGTCCGAAACGGCACCCGACGCGGAGGGTTCGACGGTCACGCTACGCAACTACACGACGACGGCTGCCGGCGGCGCGGTGGAGGTCGGCTTCAACGTCCTCGACACCCACGGCGGGCATTACGACTTCGACGAGGGCGTCCAGCAGGTCGCCTCACGCCTCGACGGCACCGTCGTGTCGACCAAGGAGACCAACGTCGAAGGGCATGATGCCGTCGACGCCGAGGTGTCGTACGGGCGGGGCAACGTCGTGCTGTTCCAGCTTGTCAACGCCGACGACCATGTTCTCCAGCCACTCGTCGCAGGGCCGGCCGAGCGCCGGGAACTCGTCGAGGAGACGTTCGAGCAGCTCACCGGATCACTGGACGTCGCCGGGGCATGACCGAGCTGCGCCGGGCCGTCGGTCTCCACGTCTACGCCCTCCCGCTTCGCACCCGGTTTCGCGGCATCGAGGTGCGCGAAGGGGTGTTGGTTAGAGGCGATGCCGGCTGGGGCGAGTTCTCGCCGTTCCGCGAGTACGACGATGCCGAGGCGACGGCCTGGTGGCGGGCAGCCGTCGAGGCAGCCGACGACGGCTGGCCACCGCCGGTCCGTCACCGCGTCCCGGTCAACGCGACGGTGCCGGCCGTGGCGCCTGACGCGGTGGCCGGCGTGCTCCACCGGTTTCCAGGTTGCCGCACGGCCAAGGTGAAGGTGGCGGAGCCCGGTCAGTCGCCGCCTGACGACGAGGCCCGCCTCGAGGCCGTCCGCTCCCTCCTGGGCGAGGTCGGCCGGATTCGCGTCGACGCCAACGGCGCCTGGGACGTGGACCGGGCGGCCCGGCTGCTGCCCGCCTACGACCGGGCCGCCGGCGGACTCGAGTACGCGGAGCAGCCGTGCGCGACCGTCGAGGAACTCGCTGCGCTGCGCCGCAAGGTGCACATTCCGATCGCGGCCGACGAGTCGGTTCGCAGAGCCGGCGATCCGCTGCGGGTGGCCAGGCTCGAGGCGGCCGATGTCGCCGTCCTCAAGGTGCAGCCGCTCGGCGGGGTGCGGGCCTGCCTGCGGATCGCCGAGACCATTGGCCTGCCCGTCGTGGTGTCGAGCGCACTGGAGACGTCGGTGGGCATCGCGGCGGGCGTGGCTCTGGCGGCAGCATTGCCGGAACTGCCCTACGCCTGTGGGCTCGCCACGGCGGGCCTGCTTGCCCGCGACGTCGTAACCGAGCCGTTCGTCGCGAAGGGCGGAGTGCTCACGGTCCGGCCGGTGGCGCCGGATCCAGCGTTGCTGGCCGACGCGAGTGCCGATGAGGCGACAGCCGCGTGGTGGCGCGACCGGGTGCGCCGCGTGGCGAGTCAGCCCTGATCGCGAAGAGAGGCACCGACCAGGACGACCGGAGTTCCCGCAACGTCGCAGACCAGGGACAATCGGCCTGGTGAACCCGTCGACGGCGCTGGCCCGCGTCTTGATCGACGAGTTCGTCCGCAACGGCGTCACCGACGTGGTGCTGGCGCCCGGATCGCGCAGCGGCCCGCTCGCGTTCGCGGTGCACGCCGCCGATGCCGCTGGGCGACTGAGGCTGCACGTGCGCATCGACGAACGGTCGGCAGCGTTCACCGCACTCGGAATGGCGAAGGCGACCGGTGCTCCCGCCGCTGTCGTCACCACCTCCGGAACGGCGGTGGCCAACCTGCACCCTGCCGTCCTCGAGGCACATCACGCCGGCGTGCCGCTGCTCGTCGTCACCGCCGACCGGCCTGACGAGCTGCGCGGCGTCGGGGCGAACCAGACCGCCGACCAGGTCGGCATCTTCGGTGGTGCCGTCCGCCTTTCCCACGCGATCGCGGCTCCGGTCACCCGGCCAGGACAGGTGGCCTACTGGCGCTCCACCGCGGCCCGAGCCTGCATCGTTGCAGCCGGCGCGCTGAGTGCGGCGCCTGGCCCTGTTCATCTCGACGTCGCGTTCAGGGACCCTCTGGTTCCCGAGGACGAGGAGGGCTGGGTCGAGCCGCTGGACGGGCGCGCCGGCGGCCGGCCGTGGGTTGACGTGAGCGGCCATGTGGTCGCGGGCTCCGTCCCCGGTGCTCCACATGACCTTGCTGCCGAGCCCAGGACGGTCGTCGTCGTCGGAGCTGCTCGACCACCGGCCGCGGCGGCCGCCTGGCGGCTCGCAGAGGCGCGCGGATGGCCGGTCCTGGCGGAGCCGTGGTGGCGACGTGGCGGACCGGCGGTGGCGTGTGCCCCGCTCGTCGTCGCAGCCGAAGCGTGGCTGGAGGCGAACCTGCCCGACCGTGTCCTGGTCGTCGGCCGGCCGACACTCTCTCGCTCCGTCGCGCGGCTCGTCGGTGGCTCGTCAGCGCCTGTCGAGGTGGTGGCATCGGGCACCACCTGGACCGACCCCGGGCACGCGGCGCGGCGGGTCCATACCGAGGAGGACCTCCGTGCCGCTGCGGACGCCGCCGCACCCGGGGCCGTGGCGGCCGGCTGGTTGGCGGCGTGGACGTCCGCGGGCGAGCGAGCTCACCGCATGGTCGACCGGATGCTGGACGAGTCGGTGACCGCGGCCACACGGCCGAGCGGGGTCGCGGCCGTGCGGGGGTTGCTGCGTGCGATGCCGGAGGACGCCATGCTGTTCCTTGGGTCGTCCTCGGTGGTCCGCGACGTCGACCTGGTGGGCGAGAGCCTGCCATCGGTGGTGCTGGCGAATCGCGGCGTCTCGGGGATCGACGGCACGGTGTCGACGGCCGTCGGTTCTGCGCTCTCGTACACGCGAGCCGGTGACAGACCCGGCTACGCGATCATGGGCGACCTCACCTTCCTGCACGACGCGAACGGACTCGTGTTGGGTCCGGACGAGCCGCGGCCGGACCTCTGCATCGTGGTGGTCAACGACGGCGGCGGCGGCGTCTTCGCCCTGCTCGAACAGGGTGCGCCTGCGTACGCGGACACATTCGAGCGGGTGTTCGGCACCCCACACGGCGTGGACCTCGATGCCCTGTGCGCGGCAACGCATACACCGTTCGAGCGCGTGGAACTCGACAAGCTCGACGCCGCGCTGGCACCGCAGCGAGGGCTGCGCGTCGTCGAGGTGGCGATCGACCGCAGCACCCACCGTGAGCTGCACGCGCGGCTTCGTCAAGCGGTCGCCGAAGCTCTGGCGTGACCAAAGACCCGCTCGACCTCGCCGCCGCCCCGCCGCACGCGCCGCGAGGGCGACGTCACCCGGAGAGGGCGTCGCGCATCGCGACGAGCTTGGCGACGCTCTCGGCCAGCTCGGCCTCCGGGTCGGAGCCGGCGACGATCCCGCAGCCGGCGAAGAGGCGCAGTCGCGCCGGATCACGCGGGTCGATCTCGGCGCAGCGCAGCGCGATCCCCCATTCGCCGTCACCGCTCGCGTCGATCCAGCCGACCGGCCCGGCGTAGCGGCCGCGGTCCAGGCCCTCGATCTCCGCGATGAGCCGGGTGGCCTCCGCCCTCGGAGTCCCGCACACGGCGGCCGTCGGGTGCAGGGCGGCCGCGAGCGCGAGCGAACTCGACGAGTCCGCCGCCACACCGGTCACGTCTGTGGCCAGGTGCATGACGTTGGCCAGGTGGAGGACGAACGGCGTCTCCGGGACGTTCATGCTCGAACAGTGCGGGGCGAGCGCGCGTGCGACGGACCGGACCGCGTACTCGTGCTCCTCCAGGTCCTTGCTCGACCTGGCCAGCGACGCAGCCAGCGCCAGGTCGCGGGCGTCGTCACCGGTGCGGCGGATGGTCCCCGCGAGCACCCGCGACGTCACCAGCCCCCGCTCCAGGCGGACCAGCATCTCCGGCGTGGCCCCGATCAGGCCGTCGACGCTGAAGGTCCAGCACCGTGGATACCGTTCGGCCAGCCGTGACAGCGGCCAGCGAGGGTCGATCGGCGTCCGCGACTCGGCCAGCAGATCGCGGGCGAGCACCACCTTCTCGAGGTCACCGGCGGCGATCCGGCGTACCGCCTGGGAGACGACGAGCTCCCATTCCGCGCCACTGCGGGCGCCGTCTGCGAACGCGACGGTGTCGGGCCGGCGGACCGCCGCATTACCATTCAGGGAAGCACTGGGCGGCAGTACTCCCTGTAAGCCCACCGTCGTGACCCACCACCGCCCCGACCGGTGGCCGACCACGACCTCCGGGAGCACCAGGATCGACGACCCGGGCTCATCCGCGAACGCAAAGGAACCGAAGGCCACCGGCCCGGATCCCGGCAGTCCGACCTCGTCGCGGACGACGGCGTCGCCCACCAGGTCGCGCCACCACCGGTCGGAGTCGGCGAACCGGTCCGGGCCGCGGGGCTCGAAGGTCGCGGCGCGGCCCCAGCCGACCAGGCCTTCACCTCTCCTGACCCACGCCAGCGGCGAGTACGCCGGCAGGAGCCGCATCAACGGCCCCGGATCCGGGATCGCGACGGTCCGTACGACCAGCGGCGCACGATGGCGGGACGGCGCGGAAACGGTCGTCACACCGCCCGAGCGTACGTGCCTCCTTCACCGGGCCGGCCCGGCCTGCTGCGAGACCAGGTACATCCGGGTTCTTGACTGCCTAGCTGTTCAGCCGCGGCGGCGTGGTCACGGCGTTGTTCTTCCCGATCACGCTTGCCCTGTTCGGACTGACGTTCCCGCTAGGCCGGATCAACCCTCCCGACCATGCCCATCCGACGCCGTGCTCGGGCACCGCTCACCCGGATCGTGCTGCTCGGCCTGTGCGTTCTCGGGTTGGTCCATTGCGCGCACCGGTTCCGGTACATGCTGCACGACGGGCTTCAGCTGGGTCGGTTGGACACCCAGATCTCGGTCGCGTTCTTCGGAACTGCACTCGCCGGTTCGGCGGTGGCCGCATATGTGCTGTTCTTCATTCGTTGAGTAACCCGGCGCTGAGTCGAACGAAAGCTTGACCGTCAAAGTAACTGGGGCGTAGCGTCGTCGACCGGTGTCCTGGTCGTCGCACGCTGCCCGCCGCCCACGACAGGCGGTGGCTCGGTGGAATCTGGCTGGATTGGAACGCCACCCGAGCGGCGGACCTGGCCGCTGTCAAGCAGGCTCACTCGGGCAACCCGCTTGAGTGCGCCGCGGGGTGTAGAGGAGACCTGGTGAGACGGTTGGTTTTGGCACTTGCCGTGCTCGCGGCGGCGCTCACCTTTACGAGCACCGCGTCCGCCGCGGACAACAGCAAGCTGGACATGTACACCGCGACGCTTGACCGGACTGGCGTCGGCGAGCTGGCGCGTGAGGGCGTCGACATCGCCGCGACACGTCCGGTGAAGGGAGGCGTGCAGGTTGATCTCGTCCTCTCAGAGCGCGAGCGTGACCGCCTCACCGCCCAGGGCCTGAAGCTCTCCCTCAAGCGCAACAAGGCCGGCCTGACGGTGCAGGAGCAGGCCGCGGCGCAGGCGGAGAACGGGTTCAGCGTCTGGCGGTCGTGGGACGAGCCGGGAGGGATCCGCGACGAGCTCTACGAGATCGCCCAGAAGAATCCGTCGTTAGTGAAACTCGAGGTGATCGGCCACTCCCTGCAGGGGCGCGAGATCATCGCGCTGAAAGTGACCAAGAACGCCAATCAGCTCGCCGATGGTGCGCGACCCGACGTCTTCTACATGGCGACCATTCACGCCCGCGAGTGGATCTCGACCGAGGTCAACCGGCGGCTTCTGCACCACTTCGTCGACAACTACAATAAAGACCCTGAGGTCACGAACCTAGTCAACACCCGCGAGCTCTGGTTCGTCCCTGTGGCGAACCCCGACGGTTACCAGTACTCGTTCGACGTCGAGCGGCTTTGGCGAAAGAACCTTCGCGACAACAACGGCGACGGCCAGATCACGTTCGGCGACGGCGTCGACAACAACCGCAACTACGACGAGAAATGGAACTACGACAACGAAGGGTCCTCGTCCGAATTCGGGAGCGACTCGTATCGCGGCACAGCCGCGGCGTCTGAGCCCGAGACGGTGGCGATCCAAGACCTCCTGAAACGTCTTCGGTTCCAGTTCATGGTCACCTACCACTCCTACGGTGAGCTCCTGCTCTACATGTGGGGCTTCCAGGTGCAGACGCCGACGGCCGACGACCCGATCTATGTCGCGCTTTCCGGCACGGACGCAAAGCCGGCGATCGAAGGGTACGACCCAGGGGTCGGCGCAGACCTGTACATCACGAACGGCACGACCGACGATTACGCGCACGCCGTCACGAACACACTCGGCTGGACGCCCGAGCTCAGCGAGGGCTGCGACGGCTGCGGCTTCGTCTTCCCCGACGACGAGGCCCTCATCCAAGCGGAGTACTTAAAGAACCTGCCGTTCGCGCTCGACGTCGCCAACTCCGCACCGAACCCGGGGGAGCCCGTCTCACATCTCGGTAACACGACGAGCCCGCTGTATCTCGACATGTCCGCTCTGGACCCGGAAAAGACGAACAACCCGCTCAGCGACTTCCGCTTCTCCGTCTCCTACGGTGATCCTCAGCCCGTGCAGGTGCTGGCGAGGAGAGACCTTGGGGCCGTTGCGCTCAAGTACCAGATCAACGGCGGTGCAATTCAGACCGGCACGACGTCTGAGTGGAACGGCGGCGAGCGCTTCGGAGACGTGGGCGACGTCTACTACCGAATCATGCGCGGCAACGTGACAGGGACGAACCCCGGCGACGTCGTCAAGGTGTGGTTCGAGGCATCAGGCGGCGCCGTCACGAGCGACTCCTTCACGTACACGGCGAAGGTCGAGTCCTCGAACCGCGTCCTCGTACTCGCGGCCGAGGACTACACCGGCATCTCACCCGTTTACAAGAAGACGAGCGGGCCCACCTACCTCTCGTACTACCTCGATGCGCTCGCCGCCAACGGCATCAGCGCCGACGTCTACGACGTGGACGCCAACGGCCGGACAGCTCCGAGCCAGCTCGGCGTCCTGAGCCACTACGACGCCGTCATCTGGTACACGGGGGACGACGTCCTCACCCGCGACCGCGGCATGGTCGCGGGTACCGCGTCCCGCCTCGCGAACGATGAGATCCTGGCTGTCCGCGCGTATCTCAACGAGGGTGGGCGGCTGTTCAGGACCGGCAAATACGCCGGATTCGGGGAGGCGTTCGGTTACGAGTTCAACCTCGAGACGAACGCGCGGTGCAACCCTGACGACACCGGCCAGGACGGCTGCCAACCGCTGCAGAACGACTTCATGCAGTACTACCTGGGCGCGTACCTCTACAACGACGACGCGGGCACCGCCCCAAACGGCAAGCTCTACGACGTCGTGGGCATCGACACGCCGCTCGAGTCGCTCGCCTGGTCGTTCGGCGGGCCGAGCGCCAACAACCAGGATCACAGCGCGTCGTTCATCGCGACGAGCGGAATCCTGCCGGCGTCCGAGTACCCACTGTTCAACAGCTGGCCCTCGGCGAAGTACGTCCGCCCGGGCGGGCCGTTCGACCCGCACACCGGCTCCTACTACGTCTACTCCAACATCGCGGACGTCTCGTACAAGCGCCTGACGCGGACGATCACGGTGCCCGCTGGAGGCGCGAACCTGTCCTTCTGGACCTCGCACGACACCGAACAGGACTGGGACTTCGTGTTCGTAGAGGCCCACACGGTCGGACAGGACGACTGGACGACGCTGCCCGACGAGAACGGCCACACGGGGACATCTACGGGCGACAGCTGCCCCGAGGGGTGGCGTGAGCTGCACCCGTTCCTCGACCACTACCAGACGCTCAACGCCGACAACACCTGCTCGCCCACGGGGACGACCGGCACCTGGAACGCCGATTCGGGTAGCTCTGGCGGATGGGTGCAGTGGTCGGTTGACCTGTCGGCCTACGCGGGCAAGCAGGTCGAGGTCTCGATCGCGTACGTGAGCGACTGGTCGGTGCAGGGACTCGGGACGTTCGTCGATGACATCGTCGTCTCGACCGGTGAGGGCACCACCTCGTTCGAAACCGGCATGGACGGCTGGACGGTCACCGGCCCACCGCCGGGAAGCGGACCGAACACGAACAACTTCGAGCGCATCACCGCGGGCGGGTTCCCCGAGGGGGCGGCGATCACGACCGAAGACTCGGTCTACTTCGGGTTCGGGTTGGAGGGAATCGCAACGCCCGCCGCCCGGAACGCGGTCATGGATAGAGTGATCGACTACCTCCTGCGCTGAGCCGGTAGCCAGGAGTGATTCGAGGGCGGGCATTTGCCCGCCCTCGGCAGGAGCGCGTGCGGCTATACGACCAGGATGGCCGGCCGTTCAGCAGCCTGACCTATGACGGGTGCATGGTCGACGAGATGACCAGTGA
>JBKPCP010000039.1:0-16733 GCA_046727475.1 Actinomycetota bacterium
TGTCGGCCACCGGTGTGGTCGAGACGTCGACGTGCTGCTCCAACACCGCGACCGAGCACGCGATGATGGAGAAGCTCATGGTGGACTCGGTGGTCACCTGGGCGCGTGATTACAAGGTCGACGGCTTCCGGTTCGACCTCATGGGGCACCACAGCCGGGCCAACATGGAGGCGGTCCGGGCTGCCCTCGACGAGCTGACCGTCGCGGACGACGGCGTGGACGGTTCGTCGATCTACGTCTACGGCGAGGGCTGGAACTTCGGCGAAGTGGCGAACAACGCCCGCTTCCGGCAGGCCTCCCAGCTGGAGATGTTCGGTGCCGGCATCGGCACGTTCAGCGACCGGTTGCGCGACGCGGTGCGCGGGGGCGGGCCATTCGACGCGGACCCGCGCATCCAGGGCTTCGCCTCTGGCCTGTTCACCGACCCGAACGCGTCGCCGGCGAACGGCTCGCCCGACGAGCAGCGCGCCCGCCTCCTCCGCTACCACGACCAGATCAAGGTGGGGCTGGCCGGCAACCTGCGCGACTACACGTTCGTCGACGCCACGGGTGCCACGGTTACCGGAGCCGATGTCGACTACAACGGCTCGCCGGCCGGATACGCGGCCGACCCCAGCGAGGTGATCACCTACGTCGACGCCCACGACAACGAGACCATCTTCGACGCGCTGACCTACAAGCTGCCGCCCGCGACGTCGATGGACGACCGGGTGCGGATGAACACACTGGCGCTGGCGACGACGGCCTTCGCGCAAGGCCCGTCGTTCTGGCACGCCGGGGCCGACCTGTTGCGGTCGAAGTCGCTGGACCGCAACTCGTACAACTCGGGCGACTGGTTCAACCGGGTCGACTGGACCGCAACCGAGAGCACGTTCGGCTCCGGGCTGCCGCCGCGAGCCGACAACGAGGCGAAGTGGCCGTTCATGGAGCCGCTGCTGGCATCGCCGGCCCTGAAGCCGGGCGCGGACGACATCTCCGCGGCCCACGACCGCGCGCTCGAGCTGCTGGGCATCCGGTTCTCGTCGCCGTTGTTCCGGCTAGGCTCCGCCGGGCTCATCCAGGATCGGGTTGCCTTCCCGGGCGGCGGCCCGGACCAGACGCCTGGTGTGGTCGTGATGGTGCTCGACGACACGGCGGGCGACGACGTGGACCCCGAGCGGGAGCGGATCGTCGTCGTGTTCAACGCGACGCCAGACCCTCAGACGGTCTCGGTCGACGACGCCGACGCGCTGGCACTGCACGCGGTCCAGGCGGCCGGCGGCGACGCGGTGGTCAAGCAGACGTCGGTCGCTACCGACTCCGTCACCGTCCCTGCCCGCACCGTCGCCGTGCTAGAGCAACCGGAGTGATGGAGGCCGTCCGCCGCAGATCCCGCGACACCAGACGGGTACGCGTCGCTACAGACTCACGTCGGGCAAGCGGGTCAGGGCGCGGTCGACGGCCTCGGCCGGGTACTCATAGTCGGTGAGGTCACCGGCGAAGTAGCGGTCGTACGCACCCATGTCGAAATGACCATGGCCGCACAGCGCCGTCAGGATCACCTTCTCCTCGCCGGTCTCGGCGCAGCGGCGAGCCTCCTCGATGCAGGCGGCGACCGCATGGGTCGGTTCGGGAGCAGGGACGATTCCCTCCGTCCGCGCGAACTGGACGCCTGCGGCGAAGCACTCGGTCTGGTTCTTGGCGATCGCGTCGATCAACCCCAGCTCGTAGATGTGGGATAGCAGCGGGGACATCCCGTGGTAGCGCAGGCCGCCGGCGTGGATCGGGTCGGGGATGAAGTCGTGCCCGAGCGTGTGCATCTTCAGCAACGGGGTCATGCCGGCCGTATCGCCGTAGTCGTAGGCGTAGCGGCCGCGGGTCAACGACGGGCACGCGGCAGGTTCGACCGCGACGATCCGCGGGTCCATCCGGCCGGCCAGCTTCTCGCGCAGGAATGGGAACGCGAGGCCGCTGAAGTTCGAACCGCCTCCGGTGCAGCCGAACAGGACGTCCGGTGCCTCGCCCACCTTGGCCAGCTGAGCCAGGGCCTCCTGGCCGATAACGGTCTGGTGCAGCAGGACGTGGTTGAGCACGCTGCCGAGCGAGTAGCGCGTGTCGTCGTTGGCGGCCGCGACCTCGACGGCCTCGCTGATGGCAATGCCAAGGCTGCCGGGAGAGTCCGGCGCGTCGGCGAGGATCTTCCGCCCGGCCTCGGTGATGTCGGACGGGCTCGGGTGCACGATCGCGCCGAACGTCTCCATCATCGACTTGCGATACGGCTTGGTGTCGTACGAAGTCCGCACCTGCCAGACCTCGCACTCGACGCCGAAGAGCGCACAGGCAAATGCGAGCGCACTGCCCCACTGGCCCGCGCCGGTCTCGGTCGTCAGCCGCCGGATCCCCTCCTGGGCGTTGTAGAAGACCTGGGGTACCGCGGTGTTGGGCTTGTGGGAGCCGGCCGGGCTCACCCCCTCGTACTTGTAGTAGATCCGCGCGGGTGTCCCGAGCGCCCTCTCCAGACGATGGGCGCGATACAGCGGCGACGGCCGCCACAGCCGGTAGACGTCGAGGACCTCGTCCGGGATGTCGACGTACGAGTCCTGGGTGACCTCCTGGCCGATCAGGGCCATCGGGAACAGCGGCGCCAGATCGTCCGGCCCGACCGGCTCGTGCGTGGCCGGGTGGAGGACGGGCGGCGGCGGCGAAGGGAGGTCCGGGATGACGTTGTACCACTGGCGCGGCAACTCGGACTCGTCCAGGAGGATCTTGGTGAGCTCGGCCATGGCGACTCCTTCGTCCGTCGACCCGTGCCGGCAGTATCGTCGCCCCAGGCGTGGAGCGCGAGAGCACGGTGGCCCACCGCTTTGACCCCGTGACGGCCCGCCCGGTACCCTGATGAGTCGTTGTGCGTGCCGCGGGTCTTCGCCCGTCGACCTGCGAAGGCGCGCCGACTCACAGCGAACCATCCCTTTCGACCAAGCGAAGGCCCACGCTCGTGCGCACGTTCAGCCCGAAGCCCGGCGACGTCCAGCGTCAGTGGCACGTCATCGACGCCACCGACGTCGTCCTCGGCCGGCTCGCCACCCAAGTCGCGATCCTGCTGCGTGGCAAGCACAAGCCGATCTACGCGCCGCACGTCGACACCGGCGACTTCGTCATCGTCATCAACGCCGAGAAGGTCGCCCTGACCGGCAACAAGCGCGAGGGCAAGATCGACTACCGCCACTCGGGTTACCCCGGCGGCCTCCGCGCAACCACGTATGACGACCTTCTGACGAAGAACCCGCGTCGGGTGGTCGAGAAGGCCGTCAAGGGAATGCTTCCGCACAACACGATCGGCCGTCACATGCTCGGAAAGCTCAAGGTCTACGCCGGCTCCGAGCATCCGCACCAGGCACAGAAGCCGGTGCCGTACGAGATCAGCCAGGTCGCCCAGTGACCACCCCCGTGAGCGAGGACATGACCGACACCATCGCCGAGGCGCCGGCAGCCGAGGATGCCGACGCCACTGCCGAATCCTTCACCTCCCAGACGGCTCCGTCGCGCTCCTCGGCGATCGAGCCGGCCGATGCCACCGGCCGCCGCAAGGAAGCCATCGCCCGCGTCCGCCTCGTCCCGGGTACCGGCCAGTGGACGATCAACGGCCGCACGCTCGACGAGTACTTCCCCAACAAGGTGCACCAGCAGCTGGTCGAGTCGCCGTTCGTCGAGCTCGATCTACAGGGCCGCTACGACGTCAGCGCCCGTATCCACGGCGGCGGGGTGACCGGTCAGGCGGGTGCGTTGCGCCTCGGCATCGCGCGTGCCCTCAACGCCGCAGACATCGACAACAACCGGCCGACGCTGAAGAAGGCCGGGTTCCTCACTCGCGACCCGCGGGCGAAGGAACGCCGCAAGGCCGGTTTGAAGAAGGCCCGCAAGGCGCCTCAGTACAGCAAGCGCTGACGCTCAGTCACACCGAGCTTTACCGTTACGGCCCTGGGGCATACGCTCCGGGGCCGTACGCGTTTCCTCAGACCCGCACAGGAGCAGACATCGTGGCCCGTCTCTTCGGCACCGACGGCGTCCGGGGCCTGGCGAACCAGGACCTGACCGCCGAGATGACGCTCGACCTCTCGGTCGCGGCGGCGCACGTCCTCGGGGAGGCGGGCGTGTTCGCCGGGCACCGCCCGGTCGCGGTCGTCGGGCGTGATCCACGTGCGTCGGGTGAGTTCCTCGAAGCGGCTGTCGTCGCGGGTCTCGCCAGTGCCGGTGTCGACGTGCTGCGTGCCGGGGTCCTGCCTACGCCGGGAATCGCGTACTTGACCGGTGTGCTCGGCGCCGACCTCGGTGTCGTGCTCTCCGCCAGCCACAATCCGATGCCGGACAACGGGATCAAGTTCTTCGCCAAGGGTGGGCACAAGCTCGACGACTCGGTCGAGGACGCGATCGAGGCCCGGCAACGCGAGCCGTGGCAACGTCCCACCGGCTCCGGGGTGGGGCGCGTGCGTGACTACCCCGAGGGCGTGGAGGAGTACGTCGCCCACATCGTCGGCTCGGCCCCGCACGGCCTCGACGGCCTGCGGGTGGTGGTCGACTGTGCGCACGGAGCGGCATACCGCACTGCTCCGGAGGCGCTGCGGCGGCTCGGTGCCGACGTCGTCGCCATCCACGCCGAGCCCGACGGCCTGAACATCAACGACGGCAGCGGTTCGACCCACCTCGACCGCTTGCAGTCCGTCGTGGTCGAACAGGGAGCCGATGCCGGCATCGCACACGACGGCGACGCCGACCGTTGCCTGGCCGTGGACGCAGAAGGGCGGGTCGTCGACGGCGACCAGATCCTGGCCGTGCTGGCGCTGTCGATGCGTGAGAAGGGGACGCTTCGCGAGGACACCGTCGTCGCGACCGTAATGTCCAACGAGGGATTCCGGCTGGCAATGCGTCAGTCCGGTGTCGAGGTCGTCGACACGGCGGTCGGAGATCGCTACGTGCTGGAAGCCATGAAGGCCGGTGGCTACTCGCTGGGCGGTGAGCAGTCCGGACACGTCATCATGCTCGACCACTCCACGACCGGTGACGGCGTGTTGACCGCGGTGCATCTGCTGGCCACCGCGGCGGAGTCGGGCCGGACGCTGGCCGACCTCGCCGGTGTCGTCAAGCGGCTGCCTCAGGTGCTGGTCAACGTGCCCGAGGTCGACAAGTCCAGGGTCGCCACCGACCCGGTGTTACAGGCGGCGGTGGCAGCAGCCGAAGGCGAGCTGGGTGCCACCGGGCGGGTGCTCCTGCGACCGTCGGGCACCGAGCCGCTGGTGCGGGTCATGGTGGAAGCCGCGACGGTCGAGCAGGCCGACGCAGTTGCGCGCGACCTCGCCGCGACCGTGCAGGCCCAGCTGTCCATCGGGCGGTGAGGGACCTCCGCGGCCGAAATAGAGCCGGAGGTCCCTTTGCCGTCGACATCACGCCGTAGCACGCTCCGAGAGGACCAATCCGCGCCGATAGCGCGCGTGACTTCCGTGTCCCGAGGGGGTGGACGGCGATGGAAATCCGTCGCAACGAATCCGGCAGACCGCTGAGTCGGCGGACGTTCATCAGGGCGGTGGGTGGCACGGGGGTCGGCTTTGTCCTCTACGCCTACCTGCCCGGTGGCGGGATACAGGCTCTGGCCCAGATTCCCGGTGGAACGCTCGATCCCGCAGCCGTGAGCAAGTACGTCACGCCGCTGCTCATCCCGCCGGTCATGCCGCGGGCGGCCACGATCATCATGCCGGGCGGCAAGCCTGCGGACTACTACGAGATCTCGATGCGGCAGTTCGACCAGCAGATCCTGCCTGCGGGTCTGCCCTTGACCACGGTGTGGGGGTACGGCGCCGTCACGTCGGCAAGCAGCAGAGGGCTGCTGGTCCACAACGCGCCGTCGCTCACGATCGAGGCCATGTACAACCGGCCGGTCCGGGTCAAGTGGATCAACGAGCTGGTCGACGACGCCACCGGCGAATTCTTGCCGCACCTGCTACCCGTCGACCCGACCCTGCACTGGGCCAACCCGCCCGGCGGAACGGCCGGCCGCGACAGTCGGCCCGACTTCACGGGTACGGAGACACCAGGGCCTTACACCGGCCCGGTGCCCATCGTCACCCACCTGCACGGTTCCACCGACGTGGGCGACGAGAGCGACGGGTACGCCGAGGCCTGGTACCTGCCGGCCGCCAACAACATTCCTGGCGACTTCGCCACCGAGGGCACCTGGTACGACTTCTTCGCCGGCAAGGCGGCCACTCAGTTCGGGGTGGCGTGGGGACCGGGCTTCGCCACGTTCCAGTACCCGAACCCCGACCGCGCAGCGACCAAGTGGTACCACGACCACACACTCGGCATGACCCGGCTCAACGTGTACGCGGGGCCCGCCGGCTTCTACATCATCCGCGGCGGCCCGGCCGGCGACAAGGCTGTCCTGGACAGCCGGTTCGGCACTGTCGCCGTACTCCCTGGCCCGGCGCCCAGAGAAGGTGACAAGTTCCCACCCAACAAGACCTACTACGAGATCCCCATCGCGATCCAGGACCGGTCGTTCAACACGAACGGGTCGCTTTTCTACCCCGACACCCGCGCGTTCTTCGACGAGCTCGTCGGCCCTTACATCCCCGATGGGCCGTTCTCGCCGATCTGGAACCCGGAGTTCTTCGGCAACATGATCATGGTCAACGGCAACACCTGGCCGTTCCAGACCGTCGAGCAGCGGCGCTACCGGTTCCGCTTCCTCAACGGCTGCCAGTCCCGGTTCCTCATCCTGGACTTCAACCAGATCCCCGGCGTCGAAGTCTGGGCGATCGGCAACGAGGGCGGGTTACTCTCGGCGCCGGTGAACCTCACTGCTACGAACGGCAACCGGCTGCTGATGGCCCTGGCCGAGCGCGCCGACCTGATCGTGGACTTCACCAACGTGCCGGTCGGCAACTACGTCCTCGGCAATGTGGGTCCGGACGAGCCGTTCGGCGGCGGGATCCCTGGCGTCGACTTCGACCCGTCCGACTCGGAGTCCACTGGACAGGTCATGCAGTTCAACGTCGTTCCAGCCGTGGCGCCGGATCCCACCACGCCACCCCGGTTCTTGCAGCTGCCGGTGCTCGCGCCGCTGCCGCCGGAGGACAACACCCGGGCGCTGGCTCTGATCGAGGCGAGTGCCATCGGATTCGACGCCCAAGGCAACGAGGTCGACGGGCCCGTCGAGGCGCTCCTCGGCGCGGTCTCTGCGGGCGTGGCGGTCGAGAAGCTCTGGATGGATCCGGTCACCGACAACCCCGTCGTCGGCGACACGGAAGTCTGGGAGTTCTACAACACCACCGCGGACGCACACCCGATGCACATCCACGAGGTGGCATTCGAGGTGGTCAACCGCGAGCGCCTCGTGCTGGACGAGGAAGGCGAGGTCATCCAGCCGATCCAGCTCGACGGGAACATCATGCCGCCCGAGTCCTGGGAGACCGGGGTCAAGGACACGGTCACGGCACTGCCCGGCCAGGTCACCCGAGTGAAGATGCACTTCTCCAACCCGGGTCAGTTCGTCTGGCACTGCCACATCGTCGAGCACGAGGACAACGAGATGATGCGGCCGTATCGGATCGGTCCGGTGCAACAGGGTCAGCCGGATCCGGAATAGCTGGCTGCGTCTGGCCTCCCGGGTACGGGGATCGACGTCGGCCGGATCACCGGCGCGACCGGCTCTGCGGCGCCACGTGCTGGATCACTCGGGTGGGCGTCACCCGGACGACGACCCGCGTCTCGTCCGGCCGTACGACCCAGTGCTTGCCGAGGTACGCGCGAGACAGGTCGTCGATCAACTCGATGCCGCCGTTCTCGGACATCGTGACCGTGCCGCGCACCTCGACGTAGACGTACGGGTCTTCCGGGTCGTACGCGCACAGGCTCACCTGAGGGTTGCGCTCCATGTTGCGGGTCTTGAGCCGACCCCGGATGGTCGAGAACAGCAGGTCGTCGCCGTCCTGGCGCACCCAGATCACGCTCGACTGAGGAGCTCCGGCGTCGCTGACCGTGCTCAGAACCGCGAACACCGGCGCCCGGAACAGTCGTCGCGCCTCCTCGGTGAGCTGCACCCTCATGGCGGCGATCCTGCCAGCACGGGCGGCCACCCGGGGTATCCCACCGGAGCTGTGACCGGCGCGGTCAGAGCTTGCGGAGGCGTATCCGCCGGACCGAGTGATCGGGTCCCTTGTGCAATACCAGCGTCGAACGTCCGCGGGTGGGCAGGATGTTCTGCTCGAGGTTGGGGCCGTTGATCGTGTCCCAGAGCTCCTGGGCCCGGGCGACGGCGGCGTCATGGTCGAGATCCGCGTAGCGCCGGAAGTACGACGCCGGGTCCCGGAACGCCGTCTCCCGCAGCCGCAGGAACCGCTCGACGTACCAGCGCCGCACGTCGTCCTGGGCGGCGTCGACGTAGATCGAGAAGTCGAAGAAGTCGCTGACCGTGAGTCCGGACACCCCGTTCGCTCGAGGCCGGGCCGGCTGTAGGACGTTCAGACCCTCGACCAGCAGGATGTGCGGCCGCCGCAGCACGATCTCCTCTCCGGGGACGATGTCGTACGCCAGGTGCGAGTAGACGGGCGCGGAGACCCGTGGCGAGCCCGACTTGACCGCCGCCACGAAGCGGAGCAGTGCCCGTCGGTCGTAGGACTCCGGGAACCCCTTTCGCTGCAGCAGCCCGCGCTTCTCCAGCTCCGCATTCGGCAGCAGGAAGCCGTCCGTCGTGACCAGCTCGACCCGCGGATGGTCCGGCCAGCGGGCCAGCAGGAGCCGCAGCAGCCTCGCAGTCGTCGACTTGCCCACAGCCACCGACCCGGCGATCCCGATCACGTACGGCGTCCGTTCGGGAAAGGCCCCGAGGAACGTCTCCGTGGCAATGTGCAGTGCCGCCGTGGCCCGGACGTGGAGGTTCAGCAGCCTGGAGATCGGCTGGTACACGTCGCGGACCTCGTCGAGATCGACCTCGTCGCCGAGCCCGCGAACCGCCTCGAGCTCCGTGGCTGTCAGCGGGAGCGGCGTCTGATCACGCAGCCTGGACCATGCCGACCGGTCGAGATCGACGAACGGCGAGGCGTCGAGCGGCTCTGTCACGAGGTCATCCTGCCGTTCGCGTACCCTGTCCGCCGTGTGCGGGATCGTGGGATACGTAGGCGAGCAGCCGGCCCTCGACGTCGTGGTCGAGGGTCTGCGCCGGCTCGAGTACCGGGGCTACGACTCGGCCGGCGTGGCTGTCGTCGCCGACGGCGCCCTCGCGTCGGCCAAACGCGCGGGCAAGCTGGCGAACCTCGAGAAGGCCCTCGGCGACAAGCCGCTGCCGTCGTCGACGACGGGCCTCGGGCACACCCGCTGGGCCACCCACGGCGCACCGACCGACCGCAATGCACACCCCCACCTCGACGAGTCCGGCCGCGTCGCGGTGATCCACAACGGGATCATCGAGAACTTCGCCCGGCTCCGCGCCGAGCTCGAGGACGGCGGCACCGCGTTCTCGTCGGACACGGACACCGAGGTCGTCTCACACCTGCTCGCGTCCCACGTCGCTGCCGGTTCTGACCTGGCCGAGGCCATGCGATCCGTGTGCCGTCAGCTCGACGGGGCCTTCACCTTGGTCGCCGTGCATGCCGACATCCCCGACCGGGTGGTCGCAGCCCGGCGGAACTCCCCGCTCGTCGTCGGACTGGGCGACGGTGAGAACTTCCTGGCGTCCGACGTCTCGGCCTTCATCGCGCACACCCGGGAGGCGATGGAGATCGGGGAGGGTCAGGTGGTCGAGATCACCGCCGACAGCGTGACGCTGACCGACTTCGACGGTGCTCCGGTCGACGAGAAGCGCTACCACGTCGACTGGGACGCCTCGGCCGCCGAGAAGGGTGGCTACGACTACTTCATGCTCAAGGAGATCGCCGAGCAGCCGCGGGCCGTTGCCGACACGCTGCTGGGCCGCATCGACGAGGCGGGTCGGCTGGTCCTCGACGAGATGCGGCTGTCCGACGACGAGCTACGCGAGACCGACAAGATCGTCATCGTGGCGGCGGGCACCTCCTACTACGCGGGCCTCGTCGCCAAGTACGCGATCGAGCACTGGACGCGCATCCCCTGCGAGGTCGAGCTCGCCAGCGAGTTCCGATACCGGGACCCGGTCATCGGTCGCCGCACGCTGATCATCGTGATCTCGCAGTCCGGCGAGACGATGGACACCCTGATGGCGCTGCGTCACGCCCGCGAGCAGGGCGCCCAGGTGCTCGCGATCTGCAACACCAACGGCGCGACGATCCCTCGCGAGTCCGACGCCGTGCTCTACACGCGTGCCGGCGTGGAGGTGGCCGTCGCGTCGACGAAGGCGTTCCTGACCCAGATCGTGGCTTGCTACCTCGTGGCGCTCTACCTCGGTCAGGTGCGCGGTACCAAATGGGGCGACGAGGTGGTCGCGGTGCTTCGCGACCTGTCCGACATGCCGGCCAAGGTCGACCAGGTACTGGAGACCATGGAGCCGGTGCGCGAGCTGGCCCGTGAGCTCAGCGCTGCCACGTCGGTGCTCTTCCTGGGCCGGCACGTGGGCTTCCCGGTGGCGCTCGAGGGCGCCCTGAAACTCAAGGAGATCGCCTACATGCACGCCGAGGGCTTCGCCGCGGGCGAGCTCAAGCACGGTCCGATCGCATTGGTCGAGCCGGGCGTGCCCGTCATCGTCGTCGTCCCCTCGCCGCGGGGCCGGTCGGTACTTCACGACAAGATCGTGTCCAACATCCAGGAAGTGCGGGCCCGGGGAGCGCGCACGGTCGTGATCGCCGAGGAGGGCGACGAAGCGGTTGTCCCCTATGCCGACCACGTCGTCCGGGTCCCGGTGTGCCCCACCTTGATGCAGCCGCTGGTCGCCGTCGTCCCGCTCCAGGTGTTCGCCTGTGAGATGGCCAGCGTGCGCGGTTTCGACGTCGACCAGCCCCGCAACCTGGCCAAGAGCGTCACCGTCGAGTAGGTCCCTTTACCAGACGCGCCGACACTTCGGCAGGAACAACCGCCGTCCTTCAGAACGTGACCTCCGCGTATGCGCTGCCTCCCGCGGATTGTTCCTGCCGAAGTTGTCGACGGCCGACGCTTGCGACGATGACGGCAAGCACGAATGCGACACCGACCAATCGGCCTCCGTGGAACCCCTCCTGACCCGCCACTTGTGTGGGTCTTTGCACGTCAAGTCGCGCAGGACGACGTGCAAAGACCCCCACAAGTGGTGGGGAGGGGGCTTGCGAGGGCGTGTGCGCGCGGCTCGATGGGTCGGACGCTTACCTCGGGCGTGTACCGGATCCGGCGCGGTTGGTCGACGTCGCTCTCCGAGACCGGACCCAGCAGAACTGCGGTGCCCCGAAGCTCGGTCACCTCCGGCAGCGTATGCCAGGCTGGGGCGGTGATCGTGGGCGTGGGTATCGACGTCGTCGACGTGGGGCGGTTCGCCGAGACGATCGAACGTACGCCGGCCATGCTGGAGCGAGTCTTCACCCCCGAGGAGCGGCGGCGCCCGCTCGCGTCCCAAGCGGCACGGTTCGCCGCGAAGGAGGCCCTGGCGAAGGCGCTCGGTGCGCCGCAGGACCTGCAGTGGCACGACGCCGAGGTGGTGACGACGGAGGACGGGCGGCCGTGGTTCGAGGTGCGCGGCTCGGTGGCAAAGCGCTGCGAGCATCTCGGCGTGGAGACCGTGCACCTGTCCCTCTCCCATGACGCGGGCATCGCGTCCGCCGTGGTGGTCCTGGAGGGCACGCCGTGATCGGGGCACACCCCGTACAGCACGTGCGGGCCGCCGAGGCCGCGTTGATGGCAGAGCTACCGAAAGGCGCCCTCATGCAGCGCGCGGCCGCGGGGCTCGCCACGCGGTGTGCGCTGCTTCTCGGCGGCCCTTACGGATCGCGGGTCGCCCTGCTGGTCGGCGGCGGTGACAACGGCGGCGACGCGTTGTTCGCCGGTGCACGGCTGGCGAGGCGGGGGGCCCGGGTCGACGCGGTACTCGCCCGGCCCGACCGGGTGCACACCGGCGGGCTGAGCGCGTTCGGCGCCGCGGGCGGTCACCTGAGCGACAACCCGGTCCGGGCGATCGCCCAGGCCGACCTGGTGGTCGACGGCCTGCTCGGCATCGGCGGCAGCGGCGGTCTTCGTGAGGATGCCGCGACGCTGGCCGACCTGGCCCGCGAGCGCGGCGGCCTGGTCGTCGCCGTCGACCTGCCCAGCGGCGTCGACCCGGACACCGGCGAGCTTCCCGGCGCGCACGTCGTCGCGGACGTGACCGTCACGTTCGGGACCAGGAAGGTCGCGCTGGTCGTCGACCCAGCCGCCGAGGCGGCCGGCCGCGTAGAGGACGTCGACATCGGCCTGGGCCCCTACCTTCCGTCGCCTCTGGTGGAGGTCCTCGAGGACGAGGACGTCACAGTTCGGCTGCCCGAGCCGGCGCGCAGCTCCGACAAGTACTCCCGTGGGGTCGTCGGCGTGCTCGCGGGGTCTGCCGAGTTCGCGGGTGCGGCCGTGCTGTCGGTGGGCGGGGCCGTGCGTGGGGGCGCGGGCATGGTCCGATACAGCGGCCCGGAAGGAGCAGTGCGGGCCGTGCTGGGCAGGTGGCCCGAGGCCGTCGCCGCCGCCGGTCGGGTAGAGGCCTGGGTGGTCGGGCCGGGGCTCGGCGGCTCCGGGTCGCGGGCCGGCGACGTGGCGTCCGCGTTGGCAGACGGTGTGCCCGTCGTGGTGGACGCAGATGGCCTTCGGTACCTGCCACGGAGGTTCGACTCACCGGCGCTGCTCACGCCGCACGCCGGCGAGCTGGCCCGGATGCTCGGCGAGAAGCGGGAGGATGTCGAGGCGCGCCGGCTGGACCACGCCCAGACGGCTGCAGAGCGCTGGAACGCGGTCGTCCTGCTCAAGGGCTCGACCACGCTGGTCGTCAGCCCCGACGGCCGGGTCCGTGCCAATCCGACAGGCACGCCGGCGCTGGCGACCGCGGGCTCCGGAGACGTGCTGTCTGGGCTGGCGGGCGCGCTGCTCGCGGCGGGGCTCGACCCGCTGGATGCCGGAAGCGTGGCGGCGTACGTCCACGGCGCGGCAGGCCGTCTCGCGGCCCACCGCGCCGCGTACCCGAGCGCTACGACCGTCCTCGAGGGCCTCCCCGAGGTGCTCGCGCGGCTCCATCCGGGGCGAAGTGTCGGATTGAGGGGCTGACAGAATCGGGTCCATGACGACGCCGGTCCCCCACGCACAGGTGCGGGTCGACCTGACCGCGATCCGCGACAACGTGGCCGAGCTTCGCCGCCGCGCGGGCAGCGCCGAGGTGCTGGCGGTGGTGAAGGCCGACGGATACGGACACGGGCTCGTGCCGTCGGCCCGTGCCGCGCTGGCCGGCGGCGCGACCTGGCTGGGCACCGCGGTGCTCGCCGAGGCGCTCGACCTGCGCGAGGCGGGCGTCCCCGGCCGGCTCCTTGCTTGGCTGGCGTGTCCTGGCGAGCGCTGGGACCAAGCGATCGAGGCGAAGGTCGACGTCTCCGCCGCCGCAGTGTGGGCGGTGGACGAGATCGCGGACGCCGCACGGACGACAGGAGGGACGGCCCGGGTCCACCTGAAGGTCGACACCGGCCTCGGCCGCTCCGGCGCGACCGTCGACGACTGGCCCGCGCTCGTCGACACCGCCCTCAAGGCGCAGGCCGAAGGCCTCGTCGAGGTCGTCGGGCTCTGGTCGCACTTCGCCATCGCAGACGCACCCGGGCACCCGACGGTGTCGCGCCAGATCGAGGTCTTCGGTGCGGCCGTTGCGTTCGCGGAGTCGCGCGGCGTCGCCCCAGAGGTGCGGCACCTGGCGAACTCGGCGGCGACGCTCACCCGCGCCGACGCCCGCTTCGACCTGGTCCGACCCGGGCTGGCGGTGTACGGCCTGTCGCCGATCCCCGAGCTGGCCGCTCCCGCCGACCTGGGCCTGCGGCCGGCCATGTCGGTCCGCTCGAACCTTGCCCTGGTCAAGAGGGTCCCCCCCGGCCAGGGCGTGTCCTACGGCCACTTCTACGTCACCGACCGTGAGACCACGCTCGGGCTGGTGCCGCTCGGCTACGCCGACGGCGTGCCCCGGCATGCGTCGTCCGGCGACGGGGGTCCGGGGGCCCCCGTGCTCGCGGCCGGGCGGGCCCGACCCGTCGCCGGGCGGGTCTGCATGGATCAGTTCGTCCTCGACCTGGGCGACACCGACGCTGCAGCCGGCGACGAGGTCGTCCTTTTCGGTGACGGCACAGCAGGGGAGCCGACGGCGCAGGAGTGGGCGGATGCCTGCCGCACCATCTCCTACGAGATCGTCACCCGGTTCGGGCCGCGGCTACCACGCGACTATGCCGGGACGGAGGAGATCGGCGCGTGAGTCGGCTCGTCAGGTTGGGTCGAAGCGCCGGCCAGGTCGGTGTCACGCTCGGGGTGGCGGCCGCCGGTGCAGCCGTCGGCTTCGCCGCCGAGCGCTATGCCGTCGGGCGGTCACTTCGCCGGGACGACCCTAACGCAGGGGAGGAGTTCGGGTCGCTGCGTGGAACGCCGTACGCGGTCAAGACGGACGACGGGGTACGGCTGCACGTGGAGGTCGACGAGGTCGACTCCGCGGAGCTCACCGTCGTGTTCACGCACGGCTACGCGCTGAACCAGGATTCCTGGCATTTCCAGCGCCGCGACCTTCGTGGGAAGGCGCGTCTCGCGTTCTGGGACCAGCGCTCCCACGGACGCTCTGATCGCGCCCCCGAGGGAAGCGTGACATTCGAGCGGCTCGGTCTCGACCTTGCCGACGTACTCGACGAGGTCGCGCCCGAAGGGCCGGTCGTCGTCGCCGGTCACTCGATGGGCGGGATGACAGTCCTTTCGCTCGCCCTGTCCAGGCCCGAACTGTTCGGCTCCCGGATCGCCGGCGTCGCCCTGGTCGCAACGAGCGCACGGGGTCTCGAAGGCGTGTCACTCGGCCTGCCCGGTCCGCTCGGGCGGGCTGCGCAGCGCCTGGCGCCCGGTGTGGTCGCGGCTCTCGCCCGGCGGCCGGAGATGGTGGAGCGGGGCCGTCGCGCGGGCAGCGACCTCGGCTATGTCCTGACCCGCCGCTACTCGTTCGTGACGGGGGCCTCGCCGTCGCTGGTCGAGTTCACGGCGCTGATGAACGCCTCGACACCGATCGACGTCGTCGCCGAATTCCTGCCGCTGTTCTCCGGGCACGACAGCCGGGCGGCGCTCACCGTGCTCGCCGACGTACCGGTCCTGGTCGTGGGCGCGGTGGGGGACCTGCTCGCGCCGGTCGAGCACAGCCGCGAGCTGGCAGGGGCGCTGCCGGACGCGTCGTACGTCGAGGTACCGGACGCCGGTCACATGGTGCTCCTGGAACGCCACGAGGTCGTGACCGAACACCTCGGTCGGCTCATCGAACGGGTCAGAGCGGATCTGCCGCGACGAGGCCGGCGCGCGTCCGCCCGTCGGCGATGGCGCCGGCGATGATCAGTGCCCCACCCGTGCAGGTGCCAGATGCGGAGTCGATGCGGGCGCTCGGTCGGCGGATCGCGCGGATGTTACGCGCAGGTGACCTGGTGCTGCTCGGCGGCGAGCTCGGCGCCGGCAAGACGACGTTGGCCCAGGGGATCGGCGCCGGCCTCGGTGTGCGGGGACCTGTCACGTCGCCCACGTTCGTGATCACCAGGATCCACCAGCCCCTGAACGACGGTCCGCCCCTCGTCCACGTCGACGCGTACCGCCTGCGTAATTGGGACGAGGTGGAGGACCTCGACCTCGAGGCGACGCTCGACGAGGCCGTCACCATCGTCGAGTGGGGAGAGGGCCTGGCCGAGGGACTCGGCCCAGACCGGCTCGAGGTGCACATCCATCGACCGACAGGCAAGGCTCGTGCTGAGCGCTCGGCGTCCATCGAACCGGTCGCCGAAGAGGCCGATGTCCGCGAGGTCACCATGACCGGTGTCGGTGCTCGCTGGAAAGGAGTGGATGTCGCGTCGCTGTAGGCCACTTCCGGCGTTCCTCGGGCCCCTCTAGCGGGGCCACCAGTGCCGGTGGTGTTGGTCCTGAAGGACCTGTGCTGGGCCGACCAGGCGACGTTGGACCTGGTCATCTTCCTCGCCCGACGCATCGAGTCGATGCCGACGCTGCTGTTGCCGCTCTCCGTCGCAGCCGTCGGTGAGGTGGCGGCGACGGCGCCGCGGAGCTCCACCGGCTCACCGGAGGGAATCCGTTCTATCTCTCAGAGCGCGTCTGTGAACTTGTCAGCCCGACGTGGTCCGTGCAGGCTCGGCCGAGGGCGTCCCCTGCCGCGATGAGTTCCGGCCGGGTCGCGAGTCTGTTCTGGTGACCGTCGTAGGACGTCGTACGACGGTGCCCGGCACGAGACACCAATGGAGGAGACCATGACGACCACGCCGAGTGACCCGACCACCGCGCTGCCCGGCCGCCCGCCCGTCGTTGACCTAGCCACCTGGCAGGCTGCCCGTGACGAGCTCCTGGTCCGCGAGAAGGCCTACACCCGCGAGGGCGATGCCCTCGCCGCGGCCCGCCGCCGGCTGCCGATGGTGGAGCTCGACGGGGCGGTCGAGGTCGTCGGACCTGACGGCCCAGTCCCGTTCCTGGACCTGTTCCAGGGCCGCGACGAGCTCGTGGTCTACAAGCACATGTGGTACGACGGCGCGCCGCACCAGGGGCAGTGCGAGGGCTGCACCACCACGGCCTGGCACCTGAAGGACGCCGTCTACCTCAAC
>JBKPCP010000040.1:0-18050 GCA_046727475.1 Actinomycetota bacterium
GAGCGACGATGTCCGGTAGAGCGTCGCGCCGGTCTCGACGTCTACTCCCGCTTCCTCGACCAGTCCACGCATGGCGAGCGTGCGCATGACCCCGTCGCAGTTGACCCCCCGCACGGCCGAGACCCGCGAGCGGCTCACCGGCTGCCGGTAGGCGACGACGGCCAGCGTCTCCAGGGCGGCCTGGGAGAGCCGCGCCTGCTGACCGTCGAGCACGAAGCGCTCGACGATCGGCGCACAATCCGCGCGGGTGTAGAGCCGCCAGCCGCCCGCGATCTCACGCAGCTCGAACCCGCGCCCGGTCGCGGTGTAATCGGCCGCCAGCCCGCGCAACGTCTCGGCCACCTCCGACCGCGGGCGCTCGAGCAGCTGAGCCAGCGTGACCTCGGCCACCGGTTCGTCGACGACGAGAAGCACAGCCTCGATCGCGGCGGACATCGTCGGCTCGGGCAGGTCCTCGGGCATGGGCGCACTCACGGCGTCCGGCCGCCCTGGGGAAGCGCGACCGGCCCGGACGTCTCGTCGTACTCGCCGACGTCCGGCGCGTCGCCGTCGTCGCCGGTCCACCGTACGGTCAGCTCTCCCAGCTGCGCGACCTGCTCGAACGCCACCACGCGCTCGCGGTACAGCTCCAGCAGGGCGAGAAACCGTGCGACCACGTGCACGATGCTCGGACAGTCCGCCGACAGCCGCCGGAAGGTCTCGGTCCGAGATCGACGCAGCCGATCGACCAGGATCGCGGCCTGTTCGCGCACGCTCACACGTGGTTGGTGCAGGTGGGCCGTCGCGATGACGGGTGTCGGCTTGGGCTCGAGTGCCCTGGCCGCCAGCGCCGCGAGCTCGGCCGGCCCGAGCCCGACGACGACCTCGGGCAGCACCGCGGCATACCGCTCCTCGAGGCCGACTGCACGCGGGAACCGGAGCGACTCGTCCCGGATCCGAGCCGCGAGCACGCCGGCGACCTCCTTGTAGGCCTTGTACTGCAACAGCCGGGCGAACAGCAGGTCACGCGCCTCCAGCGCGGCGAGGTCGTCCTCGTCGTCGGCCTGTCCGCCGGGCAGCAGGCGCGCGGCCTTGAGGTCGAGCAGCGTCGCGGCGACGACCAGGAACTCGCTGGCCCGGTCGAGGTCCCACTCCGGCCCGCCGGCCCTGATGTGATCGATGAACTCGTCGGTGACCTTGTGCAGTGCGACCTCGGTGACGTCGAGTTGGTGCTTGGCGATCAGGCTCAGCAGCATGTCGAACGGGCCCTCGAAGTTCTCGAGGTGGACCTCGAAGCTGTCGGAGGTGGCGTCCGGCGAGGCGGTCAACTCTTCGACGGCACTTGCCACCGGGCGAGCACCTCCCTGGCGAGCTGGCGGTATGCGACCGCACCGGGTGACTCGGGTGCGAAGCTGGTGATCGGCAGCCCGGCCACGGTGGTCTCGGGGAAGCGGACGGTACGGGTGACGACGGTGTGGAAGACCCTGTCGCCGAAGGCCTCGACCAGACGCGTGAGGACCTCGCGGCCGTGCACGGTCCGCGAGTCGTACATGGTGGCCAGCAGGCCCTCGATCTGCAGCCGTGGGTTGAGCCGGTCGCGGACCTTCTCGATGGTCTCCTGCAGCAGTGCCACGCCGCGCAAGGCGAAGTACTCGCACTCCAGGGGAATGATCACGCCGTCGGACGCGGTCAGCGCGTTGACGGTGAGCATGCCCAGGGAGGGCTGGCAGTCGACCAGGATGACGTCGTACTCCGGGATTACGGGTTGGAGCGCCCGCGACAACGCCTGTTCGCGTGCGACCTCGCTGACAAGCTGGATCTCGGCGGCGGACAGGTCGATGTTGCTCGGCAGCAGGTCCATCCCGCGGACCGGCGTCTCCAGCAGTATGTCGGCCGGCTTGACGTCGCGCTCCATGACCAGGTTGTAGACAGACAGCTCGAGGTCGTGTGCGTCGACGCCCAGGCCGACGGAAAGCGCACCCTGTGGGTCGAAGTCGACGAGCAGGACGCGTTGGCCGTAGTCGGCAAGGGCCGCCCCCAGGTTGATCGTGGTGGTCGTCTTGCCCACGCCGCCCTTCTGGTTGCACATGGCCACGACCCGGCCCGGCCCGTGGCGATCGACCCGCGCGGGCTCGGGAAAGACCTTGCGTGGGCGCTGGGTGGGGCCCAGGTCGACCTCCTCGGGGTCTACTGCGCCGGGGTCCCCGCCCTCGAGCAGGAAGTCGCCGCGGGTGCCCAGGGTCGAAGTGTCCACGGGCCGTCAGAGCTCCTCCACGACGGTACGGACGCTTTCGGCTCGCGAGCCTACCTCGGGTACGGCGGAAGCCCGCGGCGCCGCGCCAGCGGCGCCGCGGTCAGCCCGGACGGTCGTACGTCTCGAACCGCCCGATGACCTCGGCCAACGAGGGCGGCGGTCCGGGAAGAGGCGTACCGGCCGGAGCGCGGATCGCGTCGAATGGACCCACGGCGGCGATGTGCCGGAGTATGTGATCGACCGCGATCGGATCCTTCCATTGCCGACCTGCTCATCGGCGACGTCCGGGAGTTCTTCCGTACGCTGCGCTGACGTCATGCCGCCGCGCCAGGAAGGTAGAGATGCCGACCCGAACGTCGAAGTCCGTCGCCGCTGCCGAGCTCAGCCGGCGGGACCTGAACCGAGCCACCCTGGCGCGTCAGTTCCTGCTCCAGCGCACCGCGATGCCCGCGCTGGGAATGATCGAGCACCTGGTCGGCCTGCAGGCCCAGACCCCGCAGACCTGGTACGTCGGGCTGTGGAACCGGCTGGACGGATTCCGCGGCGGCCACGTGTCCGACCTGCTCGAGCGTCGGCAGGCGGTGCGGATGGCGCTCATGCGCTCGACGATCCACCTGGTTACCGCCGAGGACGGCCTGTGGCTGCGCCCGCTCGTCCAGCCGGTCATCGAGCGGAGCACCAACGGTGCATTCGGCCAGAAGCTCGCCGGCCTCGACCGAGACGAGCTGGCCGCCGCCGGTCGGGCCTGTGTGGACGAACGTCCGCTCACGTTCAGCGAGCTGGGCGCGCGGCTGCGAGAGCGGTGGCCGGACCGTGACGCCGCCGCCATGGCGCAGGCCGTTCGGGCCCGGGTCCCGCTGGTCCAGGTGCCTCCGCGTGGCCTGTGGGGTCGCAGCGGCCCGATCGAGCACACCAGCCTCGAGTCCTGGCTCGGCCGGCCTGTGGCGGCCGATCCCTCTCCGGCCACGATGGTCCTGCGCTATCTCGCGGCCTTCGGTCCCGCCACCGTGCGTGACGTACAGGCCTGGTCGGGACTCACCCGGCTTGCCGAGGTGGTCGACCGCCTGCGAACTGAGCTGGTGACCTTTCGCGACGGCGAGGGCCGTGAGTTGTTCGACCTGCCCGACGCACCGCGGCCGGACCCCGGCACGCCGGCACCGGCCCGGCTGCTCTACGACTACGACAACCTGCTGCTCTCGCACGCCGACCGCCGCCGGTTCGTCACCGACGACTACCGCGCTCGGGGCGAGGAGTTCGTCGCCTCCAATGTCATGCCCAGCATCGTCCTGGTCGACGGCTTCACGGCCGGCACCTGGAAGGTCCTGCGTCAGCGAGGCACGGCCAAACTGGCGATCCAGCCGTTCACCGGCCGGCTGCCGGAGCCGGTCGAGGCTGCGCTGACCACCGAGGGCGCGGGCCTGCTGCACTTCCTGGCGCCCGACGACAGCCACGAGATCGAGTTCGTCGCGTCGGACGCTCCGTGGATCGGTTTGCCGGCCTCGGGTCGGACCTGACCCGGCTGCGAGGCCGTCCCCGTCCCAGCCCGGGAACCGTGCCAGGTCGTGGTCGGGCTCAGATCGCCGCGGTCCGCGCGAGGTCCTGGCCATCGTCGCGCGTCGGAGTCCTGGGCCGCGAGTCGCCATTGCGAGAGGCGATGTGCCTCACCACGTACTCGGCGTCCCGGCCCACCCCGGGCAGGACGTCCGACACAGCCGCGTACTGGAACTCCAGGCCCACGAAGTACAGCCCGGGCGCCGCTTCCACCACGCCACGCTCGTGGGTCGGCGTCCCGTCCTCGTCGAACACCGGCAGGTCGATCCATCCGAAATCGGACCGGAAGCCCGTGCACCAGATCACGGTCGAGACGTCCAGTGCGCGCCCGTCTGCGAGCTCCGGGCGGCCGTCGCGCACGCCCACCGTCCTGGGGACTTGTTCGACCCCGGCCGCGGCGAGGTCCTTCAGCTTGACCCGGACGAGCGGCTTAGCCCTCGACACCACCTGCGGCCGAAGCCTCCGCCCGATCGGGGTTCGGAGCGTCAGCACATGCGTACCGAGGAATCGGACGACGGGGAAGACGAACCGCGCGGCGGCGGGACCGTGCCGAACGGGGATCTGGCCGGAGGGTGTACCCGAGAGCGACGTCCGGTGCGAACGGGAGACCTCTAAGGCGATCTCGGTGCCGGAGTTCCCGACGCCGACGACCAGGACGCCGGCACCGTCCGCCAGCTGTGCCGGACTCCGATAACGGCTCGAATGCAGCTGCACGATGCTCGGATCGAGCCCGGCGGCCAACGCGGGGAGCTTCGGGATGTGGTGTGCGCCGGTTGCGACCACGACGTGGTCTGCTTCGAAGCGGCGGTCACCGGCCGTCACGAGGAACCGTTCTCCCACCCGGGACAGCCGCTCGACCGTGACGCCGGTTCGAACGGGCAGGTCGAATCGCGCCGCGTAAGCCTCCAGGTAGTCGGCCATCTCGTCCTTGGTCGGGAACGACACCGAGCGTGCCGGGAAGCGCAAGCCTGCCAACCCGTTGTACTTCGCCGGAGTGAACAGACGCAGCGAGTCCCACCGCTTACGCCAGGCGTCCCCGACCCGCTCGTTCGTGTCCAGGATCACGAACGGTCGGCCCTGTCTCGACAGGTGGTAGCCCGTCGAGAGGCCGGCCTGACCGCCCCCGATGATCACGGTCTCGAAATGCTCGGTGCTGTTGCCGTTCATGGCCCGTCCCTCGATGTCGGCGGATCCGTACGATCTCGACGCTAGGGAGCAGCGGGCATCACCGCGTCGGCAGAAACGACCAGATCACCACGCCCGCGGGACGTGGGTAATTCTGTGTACGGACCGGCCGGGCCGGACTTCGCCGGTGCGCCGTAGCGGAGGTACCAGACCAACATCAGGCCGGTGCTGACGAGATAGAACGAGTGCAGGACCCAGACCGGGCCCGCCGGTAGGTCGAAGACGTAGAACGAGTGGACGACGTTGCCAACGTTCGCCAACAGGATTTGACCAAGGCTGTACGACCTCAGGTCCTTCGTCCTGGCTGCCTTCACCAGCATGGGCAGCGTGCTGATGGCAAAGATCGTCGTCGAGAGAACGCCGGCGAGGACGGGCAGGTCGATGGTCATCGCCGCCTCCTCCCGTCGCACGCCGGTCTACGGTCAGGACGCTACGGAGGGCCCCACAACGGTGCCATCGGGAGAAGTCCCCATTTCGGCGCCCGCCGGACCTGGGTGGTTCTGCCCAGGAGCGTCAGACCAGTCCGTTCTCGTACGCGTACGCCGTGGCTGCAGACCGAGAGGACACACCCAGTTTGGTGAAGATGTTGCTCACATGACGTGCCACGGTCTTCTCACTGAGGAACAGGTCGGCAGCGATCGCCCGGTTGGTCTTGCCGGTGGCCACCAGGCCGAGCACCTCGACCTCGCGCGCAGTCAGCCCGCCGGCGGCCGTGGGCGCTGCCGTCTGGGACAGGCGCTCCACCCGGGCGAGGTCTGGGGCAGCCCCGAGGTTCTCGAAGACCCAGCGGGCCGCGTCCAGCTCCATCTCCGCGCCGTCCGGATCGCCCAGCGCGCGGAAACCGAGACCCATGAGGACCCGGGTTCGCGCGGCGTCGTACGGCGCGTCGAGCTGCTGCCAGGTCCTCCAGGCATTCCGCAGTATGCCGAGGGCGGCTCGCGCCTCGCCCTGGTGCAATAGGAGGGCCCCCTGTGCATGGGCTGCCGTCGCATGCAGGAGTGGGGCGCCGAGGTCGTCGGCGACCTGCGACAGCTCGTCGGCAGCCGCGCGCGCTCCCGGGAGATCGCCCGCGGCGAGAGCGATCTCGACGTGCGCCGCCAGCAGCCTGGAGCGAGTGACCCGCTCGGGTGCCTCGTCCACGGCCTGTCGGATTGCCACCTTCGCAGCGTCGACCTGACCCTGCGCGAGCCGCAGCAGCGCCAGACCCGGCTGTGGATTTCGTCCCCACTGGTTGGCCTGGCGGTACGCCTGTTCGGCAGCCACGAACTCGCCACGCAGCCGCAGGAGCTCAGCCTGCTGGTAGAACGCCATGCCTACCGCGGGCTGAGGTGGCTCCGACAGCCGCTGTCGCGCCCGCTCCGCCTCCTCCATGGCGTCCTGCCAGGCGCCGTGCAGCTGCATGATCTCCGCACGGTGCACGAGACACTGACCGCGGAAGGGCACCAGGTCCGGCTGGGACGCACACCAATGGCTCAGCGCCGCCGTCCACTCCTGTGCTCGGCGAAGATCGAAGATCTCCTGGCAGGCGATGATCACGGCGCAGTAGACGATCCCACTCATGATCGGAGACACCTCGCGAGCAGTGACGGCCACCATGACCTCGTCGAGCAACGCCACGCCGGCCGCGGTGTCTCCGAGCGTGATCAGGGTCTGGCCTCGGCCCAACCGGGCGAGCGTCACCAGGTCCGGGTCACCGAACCGGTCCGCGATCTCTGCGGCCTCGCAGAACGTGGCGTACGCGGCCGCGGCGTCGCCCGCGGCCATGCTCTGCAAGGCAACAGGCACCAGCAGGTAACCCCCCTCCACGCAGTCCAGTCCAGCTTCGTCGAGCAGCCTCCGGGCCCTTGCCAGCCAGCCGGCACCGCGGGCCATCTCACCGCGATTCAGCAGGATCATCACGAGATAGAACGCACACCGCACGGCCCGGGCTACGTCTCCCCGACGCAGGAACTCGTGGTGCGCGCGCTCCGACAGCTCGGCGCTGTCCGCGTCCCTGCCGACGAGTTGTGCGGCCATCCCGAGCAGTTCGAGGTCATCGGGCTCGAGCGGCGACTCCCGATCCGCGGCAGCGAGCTGCGCGTACGCCTCCGCCCAGGCTTCACGATCGAAGGCAGCCCGGCCCTTGACGAGCGCGTCGGCCGAGGTCATGCGCTATGCCTACAGCAATGGCCCCTGGCCGCGCAGCGCCTGCTCGAGAATGTGCTACGCGCGGGCCCTCGGGTGTGCCGCCGCATACACCTCACGGAGCTTGTCGACCGTAACCAGCGTGTAGATCTGCGTCGTCGTGACCGAGGCGTGGCCGAGTAATTCCTGTACGACCCGGACGTCGGCGCCACCGTCGAGCAGGTGCGTCGCGAACGAGTGCCGCAGCGTGTGCGGGGAGATGTGCGTGGTCAGCCTGGCCCGGTCCGCGATCGTGCGCAGCACCGTCCAGGCGCTCTGCCGCGACAACCTACCTCCGCGGGCGTTGAGGAACAGGGCAGGCGTCGCCGGTCCGACCGCCCCGAGAGACGGCCGGGCACGCACCAGGTAGGCCTCCACCGCCTCCCGGGCGTAACGGCCCACCGGCACGATCCGCTCCCTGCCCCCCTTGCCGCGCAGCAGCACCGTGCCGGCCTCGAGATCCAGATCGTCGCGATCCAACCCCACGGCCTCGGAGATCCGTGATCCGGTGCCGTACAACACCTCGAGCAGGGCGCGGTCGCGCAGCGCCAGCGGAGAACCGTCGGCGGCAGACGCCGCCAGCAGCCGCTCGACCAGTTCCAACGGGATGGAGGTTGGCAGGCGGCGCGGCGGCGTAGGCGGCCGCACGCTGCTCGCAGGGTCGCCCGGTGTGACGCCTTCACGGTGGAAGAAGCGATGCAGACCGCGCACGGCGACCACCGCCCGGGCGGCCGAGCTGGCGCCCAACGCGGGGTGCTCTGCGTCGCCTTCGCGCAGGCTGCGCAGGAAGGCCGTCACGTCCGCTTCGGTGATCGCGCCAGGATCGGTGACCTCGCGGGCCGCGAGGAAGGCCGCATAACGGCGCAGGTCGCGGCGGTACGAGGCGAGCGTGTTGGCCGCGAGCCCGCGTTCGACGGCTAGGTGGTCGAGGTATCCGCGGACCGCGCGGGCGAACGGCGACTCCGCCGCGCTCAGCGCAGCACCTCGTCCAGCGCCAGGGCGTCCATGCCGTGTGCCTCCGCGACCGGGCTAGAGGTGAGCCGGCCTTCGTGGGTGTTGAGGCCGAGGGCGAGCGCCGGGTCGCTGCGCATCGCGGCGCGCCACCCTAGGTTTGCCAGTTCGACGGCGTAGGGCAGCGTGACGTTGGTGAGTGCGTACGTCGACGTGTGCGGGACCGCACCCGGCATGTTCGCCACGCAATAGAAGATCGAGTCATGCACGCGGTAGGTGGGGTCGTCATGCGTCGTCGGCCGGGAGTCCTCGAAGCACCCGCCCTGGTCGATCGCGATGTCGACGAGGACGCTGCCGGGCCGCATGCGTGACACCAGGTCGTTGGAGACCAGCTTCGGCGCCTTCGCGCCGGGCACCAGCACCGCGCCGATGACCACGTCGGCATCCACGACCGCCCTCTCGACCTCGTACAGGCTCGACGTGATCGTCTGCGCGTGGCCCCGGTACACGCGGTCTACCTCCCGCAACCGTGCCACGTTCTTGTCCAGGATCCACACGTCGGCCTGCATCCCGAGCGCGATCTCCGAGGCGTTCATGCCCGACACTCCCGCCCCGATCACCACGACCTTGGCGGCCTTGACGCCCGGCACGCCGCCCATGAGCACGCCACGTCCGCCCTGGGCACGCTCGAGCGCATGGGCAGCCACCTGGGTCGCCATCCGGCCGGCGACCTCGCTCATCGGTGCCAGCAGGGGTAGCGACCCGTCGGGGAGTTGCACGGTCTCGTAGGCGACGCTCGTGATTCCGGCCTCGAGCAGGGCCTGGGTGCACTCCCGAGACGCCGCGAGGTGGAGGTAGGTGAAGAGCACCTGATCCCGGCGCATCCGGTCGTACTCCTCGGCGACCGGCTCCTTGACCTTGAGCACGAGCTCGGCCTCCCCCCACACGTCGTCAGCGGTGTCGAGGACCCGGGCACCTGCGGCCTTGAACTCGCCGTCGGATATCGAAGACCCGAGACCGGCTCCGCGCTCGACGACGACGTCGTGGCCGTGCCGGACCAGCTCGTGGACGCCCGCGGGGGTTAGCGCGACGCGGTACTCGTGGTTCTTCACCTCGGTGGGAATGCCGACCAGCACGTCGATCGCGACCCTTCGAAAGTCCCGCCCGACCACGCTGTCGGACGGCCGCCCGCTCGGGTGGCGGCGCCGAGTCTAGAACGTGGTCACGGGCAGCCTCGCCTCGACGGCCCGGGCCACCTCGGGTGCCTCCCGATCCGTGTGGGCGGAACATTTCTAGCCTACTGAACAGCCTCTCGGGTTGGCCGAGGCGGCCGACGTGCGGTAGACCCGGCTGGTGCGCATCTACGCCGACAAACCTGGCCACCGCCTCCGTCAGATCGTCGCCGACCTCCTCGGTATCGCCTGGTGCATCCTCGCCGTGCTCGGCGGCCGGGCGATCTACGACCTCATCGACACCCTGTCCGGACCCGGTCGGCTGCTCGAGGACGCCGGTGCCGGAATGTCGGAGAATCTGGCCGGAGCCGGCAGCGGGCTCTCCGACGTCCCGTTCATCGGCGGGGCGATATCCGCGCCGTTCGAGGGCGCGTCCGGCGCCGCCGACAACGTGGCCGGCGCCGGCCAAGCGGTCCAGGACTTCGTCGGCACCATGGCGCTGGTCGCCGGTGTGATGACCGCCGGGTTCTTCATCATGCTCGCCGTGCTCTTCTGGGTGGTCCCGCGCCTGATCTGGGCCCGCCGCGCCGCCGCGGCACGAATGGTGCTGTCCGACCCGGACGGCCTGGAGCTGCTGGCGCTGCGGGCACTGGCGACGCGACGGCTGTCGCGGCTGGCCCGCATCGGCGACGGGCTGCTCCCGGCATGGCGGCGTGGAGACCCGCAGGTGGTGCAGGCCCTGGCGGAGCTGGAGATGAGCCGCCTCGGCATCCACGTACCAGGCCGTCTCACCCCGCCTTCGCCCGCTCCCCCGGCGCTCACCGCCGACTGACCGCCGACCATCGTTGCTGCTGATAGCCTCGATGCGCTTCCGCGCCTCGAAGGAGGTTGAGATGACCCGAGGTCCTCGACTGTGGAGGGCGTGGATGGCGGCCGCCGCCTCGCTGATTCTCCTCCTGGGTATCGGCGCGCCCGCTGAGGCCGAGCCGAACCCACCCGTCGAGCTCCAGTTCCTGAACGTCTCCGACTGGCACGCCCAGCTCGATCCCCTGCCGGTGACCGGCGTCGGGGACGTCGGTGGCGCCGCGGTGCTCTCCTCGTACTGGAATGCCGATCGGGCGGCGAACCCGAACACCCTCACGCTGACAGCCGGCGACGCGTTCGGGGCATCCCCGCCCCTGGCCAACTTCTTCGACGAGGTGCCCGCCGTCCAGGCCATGCGGATGATGGGCTTCGACGTCGACACCTTCGGGAACCACAACTTCGATCGGGGCATCGACCACCTGCAGCAGATGATCGACCTGGCCGGCGCTCCCACCGGGACGGAGCCGGGCGAACCCTTCCAGTACGTTTCCGCCAACCTGCGGAACAGGGACGACAACCTCACCGGGGTCAAGGATTTCGAGATCTTCGAGATCGGCGGGGTCAAGGTCGGCGTGATCGGGATCACGAACCCGGAGGCTCCGGAGCTGGTGTTCCCGGGGAACTTCGGAACCATCGTGCCGACCAACCCGGTCCCGGCGGCGAACAAGGCGCGGGTCCAGGCGATGAAGGCCGGCGCTCAGGTGCTGGTGGCCATCACGCACATGGGTGTCACGGGCTTCGACCAGGACGGGAACGCCTTCGGCCCCCTGGTCGATTTCGCCGAGAACGTGGGTGGGTTCGACATCATCTTCGGAGACCACACCAACGTCGAGTTCAGCGGGATCATCAACGACACGCTCGTCCTGGAGAACCGGAGCAAGGGTCGCACCTACGCCAAGGTGCAGATCTCGGTCGATCCCGGCAACGGGCGAGTGCTCGACAGATCCGTGGAGTTCGTCACGCCGCTCGCCTCGGCAGTCACCCCCGACCCGGACATCCAGGCCATGCTCCAGCCCTATCGCACCCAGCTCGCGCCCATCCTCAGCGAGGTCGTGGGGCAATCGACGGTGGCCATCCCACGGTCCGACTCGTGCGGTCGTGTGGACGGTCGGCTGTGCGAGTCGCTGGTGGGAGACGTCGTGACCGACGCGATGCGCACGGCCTACGACACCGATTTCGCCATCACCAACTCCGGTGGTCTCCGCGACGCCCTCACCTGCCCCGCAGCGGACACGCCGAACGACTTCTGCCCGCCGTTCACGCCCCCTCCGTTCCCCATCACCCGGGGGCAGGTGATCGCGGTCCTTCCATTCGGGAACATCGTCACGACGCTGACCATCGACGGTGCCGAGCTCAAGACCTACCTTGAGCATGGCGTGTCGGCGATGCCCGGAGCCAACGGCCGCTTCGCCCAGGTGTCGGGGCTGTGCTTCACCTACGACGTCGCCGCCCAAGTGGGAAGCCGGGTGACACAGGTGGTCCGGCAAGCCGAGGACGGGAGCTGCACTGGCCCTCCGGTCGACCTGACCTCGGCCTCTTCCTACTCGCTGGCCATCAACGACTTCATGGCCGCGGGCGGAGACGGGTATCCGAACGTGTTCAGCCGGATCGTGACCCGGGCCACGATGGATCAGGAGCTGGAGAACTACGTGGCCGCCAATACGCCCATCTCTCCGTCGATCCAGGGACGCATCGTGTGCACGGGCGTGGGGTGTCCGACGCCGCTGTAGCCGGTTTCGGCCAGGTCGCCCCTTGGTATGCCGTGGTCGCGCACGACCGTGGCTAGGGCTGCGAGTCGCGTGCCGGCCACGGAGCGTCGGCCGGGCGCAGCGCGTCGAATCCGCCGTCGTGGCGGGCCGTCCACGCGGCGAGCACCCCGGAGACCAGCAGTGGGTTGTGCATCCGCCCGGCCAGGACGCCGTCGACCACGTCGCGCAACGGTGCCCAGCTGACTGGCATGTCTGCCTCCTCGTGCACGCCCAAGTGGCGCTCGCCGTCCCGAACGGCGGTGAGGCCGCGGGCGAGATACACCCGGGTCGCTTCGGTGGTCATCCCGGGCGATGTGAAGATGTCGACCAGCACCCGCCAGTCGGCCGCCCGGACGTGACCTTCCTCGTAGAGCTCACGCTCCGCCGCGGTGCGGTACTGCTCGCCCGGCACGTCAAGCAGCCCGGCCGGGACCTCGAGCAGCCGGTGCCCCACCGGATGCCGGTACTGGGAGACGAGCAGCACCCGGTCTTCGTCGTCCAGTGCGACGATCCCCACGGCGCCGGGATGGACGACGACGTCGCGGGTGAACGCGGCGCCGTCGCCCGGCGAGCGCACCTGGTCGCGCCGGACCGAGATCACCCGGGAGGTCTCGAGGACGACCTCCGAGCCGGTGACCGGCCAGCGCTCCGGCCGGTCGGACAGACCACCCGGAGGCGGCGTGGTCAACGGACGGGTGCGGCAGTCGGAGCAACCACGCCGGCACCGTTTCCCGAGACCGGCTGGTCGACGCCGGCCGGAGCGATGTCGACCGGCAGCCGGGTCTCCTGCTGGCGCTTGACGGCGGCCTCGATCAGGCCCGTGAACAGCGGGTGGGCCCGGGTTGGGCGAGAGCGGAGCTCGGGATGGGCCTGGGTGGCGATGAAGTACGGATGCGCCTCGCGCGGCAGCTCGATGAACTCGACCAGGCCGCCGTCCGGCGAGAGCCCGGAGAAGACCAGGCCGGCCGCGGACAGCTCGTCGCGGTACGCGTTGTTGACCTCGTAGCGGTGGCGGTGCCGCTCGTCGACGCGGTCCGCACCGAACAGCTCACGGGCAAGGGTGCCGCGGCCGAGCACGGCCGGGTACAGGCCCAGGCGCATCGTGCCGCCGAGGTCGCCGTCGCCGGCGACGATGCCCTTCTGGTCCTCCATGGTGGCGATGACGTGGTGCTCCGACTCGGGCGCGAACTCCGCGGAGTTGGCGCCGTCCATCCCGGCTACGTTGCGTGCGAACTCGATCACCATGCACTGCAGCCCGAGGCAGAGCCCGAGAAGCGGGATGCCGTGCTCGCGGGCGTGGCGGATGGCGCCCACCTTTCCCTCGATGCCCCGCACGCCGAATCCACCCGGGATGCAGACGGCGTCGACGCCCTGCAATCGCGCGGCCGCGCCGTCCGGCGTCTCGCACTCGTCGGACGGCACCCACCGCACCTGGACGCGCGCATCGTTGGCGAAACCGCCGGCCCGCAGCGCCTCCGTGACGGACAGGTACGCGTCGGGCAGGTCCACATACTTGCCGACCAGGGCGACCGTGACCTCCTGGCGTGGGTGGTGGACCCGGCGCAGCAACTCGTCCCACGCCTTCCAGTCGACGTCGCGGAAGGACAACCCCAGTCGCCGTACCACGTACGCGTCCAGGCCCTCGGCATGCAGCACCTTGGGGATGTCGTAGATCGACGGGGCGTCAACGGCTGCGACGACCCCGTCGGCGTCGACGTCGCAAGTCAGTGCGATCTTCTTCTTCATGCTCGGCGGGATGGGCCGGTCGGAGCGGCAGACGATCGCGTCGGGCTGGATGCCCACCTGCCGCAGCGCGGCGACGGAGTGCTGGGTCGGCTTGGTCTTGAGCTCGCCGGACGGCGCGATGAACGGAACCAGCGACACGTGCAGGAAGAAGCAGCGGTCGCGTCCGATCTCGTGACGCACCTGCCGGGCCGCCTCCAGGAACGGCAGCGACTCGATGTCGCCGACCGTGCCGCCGATCTCGTGTATCACGACGTCGACGTCAGGCCCGCCCATGCCGAGCATGCAGTCCTTGATCTCGTTCGTGATGTGCGGGATCACCTGGACGGTGTCGCCGAGGTACTCGCCGCGCCGTTCCTTGGCGATCACCGTGGAGTAGATCTGACCGGTGGTGACGTTCGCCCACTTGTTGAGGTTGCGGTCGAGGAAGCGCTCGTAGTGGCCGATGTCGAGGTCGGTCTCGGCGCCGTCGTCGGTGACGAAGACCTCGCCGTGCTGGAACGGGTTCATCGTCCCTGGGTCGACGTTGAGGTAGGGATCGAGCTTCTGCATGGTGACCCGTAGTCCGCGCGCGGAGAGCAGATTGCCCAGGCTCGAGGCGGTGAGTCCCTTGCCGAGCGAGGAGGCGACGCCCCCGGTGACGAACAGATGCGTTGTTTTCGCCAAGGAGGGCTCCCGTGGTCTCGGTCCAGCCGGTCGGTCCACGGAGTTCCAGCCTAACAGTTCTGGCCGGCCTCGCTGGTCATCAGTGGATCGCGTCGTCTTGTAGCCGGCGGCCGAGCCGGTCGAGCTCCCGCAGGACAGGGGTCGTCTCGATCACCCGGGTGAAGCTCACCCTCTCGCTGGCGAGCGTCAATGCCGTGACCACGCCCAAGTGCACGAGCCGGGCGGTGCGCCCCTCACGAGCGACCATCGCCAGCCCGAGCACTGCGCCGAGCGCGTTGGCACCCGCGTCGCCGAGCATCGACCTCTCGCCGAGGTCGGCCGGCAGCATGGCCGTGGCCGCTCCGACGCCCGCCGCGGCGAGCCCGGCCGCCGGGCCGCGCAGCGCCACCGGGGAGTGCAGCAGCGCCACCTTGATCGCCCGGCCGGGGCGCAGGTCGAGCAGGTTGAGCAGGTTGGCGTGCCCGGCGACGGCCGCGCCGCCGACGAGGACGTCAAACGGGTCGTCGATGACCAGGGCAGCGCCCGCCAGCCCGGCCGCGCCGAGGACGGCGATCTTGACGGCTCCGCTGGTCACCTGGCCGTGCCGCAGCGCGGTCAGATGGCCGCCCAGCCCCTTGCTGGCCGAGGAGCCCGCCAGATCGTCGTACAGCCCGACGACACCGGCGGTTCCGGCGACGACCGCGCCTGCCGCCCGCATTCGTGCGGACGTTCCCGGGGCCAGCGCGGCGCCCGCGGCGGCGCCCAATGCCATGGCCGGCCCGGCCGCCAGCGTGACCGTCCCGCCCCGGTAGTTGATCCGTTCCCAGCGCTGTCTGCCGCCGGGTGGGTTGGCATTCAGCTGCCGCTGCACGGCCCGGGCGATGCCGGCACCGATGGCACCCGCCGCCAGGGTGGTCACGGCGTGCCGCCATCCCGCGCTCACGAGCCCTCGCCGCCTTCGTCGGGCCCGGCCGCGAGCTCCGGCAGTGCACCATCCGTGGTGCCGACCCTGCCGTAATGGCCGGCGCCGCCCCCCTGTTGCTCGACCGCCGCGAAAACGACGGCGATCCCGCCGGACGGGAGGTCGGTGGAATCGACGGTCGACACCATTTCGCGGAGCTCGCCGTCGTCGCGAATGGCGGTCAGCAGACCGTTGTCGTCGGCCGACGACGCCGGTCCGGTGACGACGGCGCCGCTTCCGGCAGTGTCCAGGCCGACCATCACGGCTCTCAAGGTGGAGTTGACCCGCTCCGCATCGTCTTCCGGTGGGGTTCCTGCCGCCACGAGGGCCAGGGAGGCCTCGAGGTTGTCACCGTTCTCATCGGCGACGAGGTCGACGGTGACAAGGCCGGCCTCGGCGAATCCCGCGATCACCTCGGCGTCGACATCGCCGGTGCGGTCGTCCGGCGCCGCGAGCAGGGCGCCGGACAGCACCGCCGCGCCACGGTCGTACCCGTCGCCCTCGGGGAGCGTGGTGCCGGAGTCGACCAGCTGGGCCGCGAGCTCGTCGAGGACCGCCTCGGAATCGGCCTCGGACCATGCCGGTTCGATCGTGGCAGTGGCCGACACGGTCGCACCGGCCATCGCAAGATCGTCGCGCAGGCGGTCGACCTCCTCGTCGTCGGTACCCGGCGTGATGACCAGCAGGATGCGCTGACCGTCCAGCTGGCCGTCGACCAGGGCCGGCATCACGGTCTGCAGGAACGTTTCCTGGTATTCGATCCCTTGTTCGAGCGCCACGATCTGGTTCTGGAGCTCCTGGTTTCTGTCCCGGAACGTGGCCAGTTGGTCTGCGACCACCTCGTCCGCCCGCTCGTCGAACGGGCCCGCACCCAAGATGATGCCCGTGGCGAGAGCGAAGAAGATCGCGATGATGGAGACCAGGTGGTACCGGAAGTCGATCACGTCAGAACAGCCCTCGCAGCCAGAAGACGAAACGGTCCCACCATGAGCCCAGGACATCGAGGGCGGCCTGCCCGGTCGGCGTGGCGGCCAGCGCGACCACGACGGCTAGCACGCCGGCGACCACCAACAGGACGAGCGTCCACGCCGGAATCCGGCTGCGGTAGAGCCGGCTCACGCCCTTGGCATCGATGAGCTTGCTGCCAATCCGCAGCCGGGTGAGAAAGGTGCTCGCCATGCCCGAGCGGCCCTTGTCCATGAACTCGACCAGCGTGTTGTGCGTGCCCACTGCCACCATCAGGCTCGCGCCCTTGTCGTCGGCCAGCAGCATGGCGACGTCCTCGCTGGTTCCGGTGGCCGGGAACGGCACACCCCGCAGGCCCAGCCGCTCGAGGCGCTCCAGCCCAGGTGCCCGGCCGTCACGGTAGGCGTGCACGACCAACTCGGCGCCGCTGTGAAGTGTGGCGTCGGAGACCGAGTCCATGTCACCGACGATCAGGTCGGGTTTGAGCCCCGCCTCGGCCAGCGCGTCGGCCCCGCCGTCGACTCCGATGAGCACCGGGCGGTACTCACGGATGTAGTGGCGCAGCATGGCCAGGTCTTCCTTGTAGTCGTAGCCTCGCACGACGATGAGGACGTGCCGGTCGCGAAGGCTGGTGTTGATGTCCGGGACGCCCACGCCGTCGAGCAGGAGATCGCGTTCTCGCCTGAGATACTCCATCGTGTTGGCGGCGAACGCCTCCAGCTGCGACGACACTCCCTCGCGCGCCGCCTCCATCAGGCCGGCGAGAGTGTGGGTCGTCTGGCGCTGACCCTCGGCGACCGGGACGCTCTCGCTGTCCGTGTCGCGGTAGACGACGTTGCCCTCGACGCGCAGGAACTCGCCCTCGCGGATCTCGGTCAGCAGGTCCGCGCCGACCGAGTCGACCAGCGGTATCCCCGCCTCGACGATGATCTCGGGGCCCAGATTCGGGTAGCGGCCGCTGACCGACGGGCGCACGTTGACGACGGCGCCGGCGCCGCATGCGACCAGGGCCTCGGCGCTGACCCGGTCCAGGTCGACGTGGTCGATGACCGCGATCTCGCCCCGGCGCAGGCGCTTGGTGAGGTTCTTCGTGCGCCGGTCGACTCGTGCCACGCCGCTGACTCCGGGCAGGTCGACCGACCTGCGGCGGCGCATCACCGGGATCCTCACTGGCCGAATCCTGCCACGTCCGCAGTCCGCACACCGTCAGGCCCGCGCGAGCGGGTCAGCGGATGGCAGCCTTGCTGCTGGCCGCCGCGGCGAGCAGCTCCTCCGCGTGGGCCCGGGCGGTCGCCGATCCTTCGAGCCCGGCCAGCATCCGGGACAGTTCGTGCACCCTGCCCTCGTCGTCCAGCGTGACGACTCCGCTGCGGGTGATGCGCCCGTCCTCGCTCTTGACGACCTGCAGATGCCGGTCCGCGAACGCGGCCACCTGGGGAAGGTGCGTGACCACGAGCACCTGGGCGTTACGAGCGAGCCGGGCGAGACGCCGGCCGACCTCCACGGCCGCCTTGCCGCCCACGCCGGCGTCGACCTCGTCGAAAACGAACGTCGGGACCGGGTCGGCGCCGGCGAAGACCACTTCGATCGCGAGCATGAGCCGGGACAGCTCACCTCCCGACGCGCCCCGGTCGAGTGTCCGCGGTGCCGCGCCTCGGTGCGCCGCGAAGAGGATCTGGACGTCGTCGACTCCGGCGGGCCCGAACGCGAGCGCCGTGCCCTCCACGATCAGACCTGCTGTGTCGGCACGCTGTGTGACCTCCACGACGACGCGCGCCTGGGACATCGCCAGAGCGGAGAGCTCCTCGGCGACTGCCTCGCCGAACCTCTGCGCGGCCGCGGCACGCTCCCGCGTGAGCCGGCTCGCC
>JBKPCP010000041.1:0-10712 GCA_046727475.1 Actinomycetota bacterium
GTGTGACCCGGCGCGCGACGATCGTGCCCACCTGGTTGCGCCGTCCCGCGGGCCCCTCGGCCACCAGCTGTAATCCGCCGACCTCGACCTCCGCACCCGGGATCGGGACCCGGCCGAGCTGCTTGGCCATCAGTCCGCCGACGCTGTCGACATCGTCGTCGGACAGCTCGATTCCGAACAGATCGCCCAGCTCGTCCACGTGCAGGCGCGAGCTCACGCGCACGCCACCGTCCTCGAGCTGCTGAACGGGCACGTCCTCGGTGTCGTACTCGTCGGTGATCTCACCGACGATCTCTTCGAGGACGTCCTCGATGGTGACGACGCCCGCCGTGCCGCCGTACTCGTCGACCACGACGGCCACGTGGGTCCGCTGGGCCTGCATCTCGCGCAACAGGTCGTCGACGGGCTTCGAGTCCGGAACGTAGAACGCCGGACGCAGCACCGACTCGACCCGCTCGACGGATTCGGCGTCGCGGTTGTCGTACAGCCGGCGGTCGACATCCTTCAGGTACGCGATGCCCACGACGTCGTCGAGCCCACCCGGGCCGACGACCGGAATACGGCTGAAGCCGCTGCGCAACGCGAGTGACTGGAACTGACGCAGCGTCTTGTTGCTCTCGATGAAGACGACGTCGGTTCGCGGGACCATGACCTCGCGGACGATGGTGTCGCCGAGCTCGAACACCGAGTGGATCATCTGCCGCTCACCAGACTCGATCACGCGCCCGGCCTCGGCGATGTCGACGAGCTCGCGCAGCTCCGCCTCGGTCGCGAACGGGCCTTCACGAAAGCCCCGGCCGGGAGTGAGCGCGTTGCCGAGCATGATCAGCAGCCGCGGCAACGGGCCCAGCACCCGGGTGATAGTCAACAGTGGCCCAGCCGTGATCAGTGCCACCTGCTCGGCATGCTGGCGGCCCAACGTCCGCGGCGCGACCCCGATGACGACGAACGACACGACCAGCATCGCGCCCGCGGCCACCAGCACGGCGATCCATTGGGTGTCGATGAGCTCGAGGCAGACCACCGCCACCAGGACCACCGCGGTGATCTCCGCGGCCAGCCGGAGCAGCAGGGCCGTGTTGAGGGCCGCGGCCGGATCCTCGACCAGACGGCGCACCCATGGGGCGCCGCGCCGGCCGCTCGCGACCAGGCCGTCCGCCCGGGACTTCGAGAAGGCGGTCAGCGCCGCGTCGGCCATGGCGAGCACGCCGGCCACCAGCACGAGCACTGCGGCCACGACGAGCATGGAGCCCGAGCTCACCGCCGAGCCTTTCTCCTCGCACGCCAGTCGCCGAGCAGCTGCCTCTGCAACCCGAACATCTCTTTCTCCTCGTCCGGCTCGGCGTGGTCGTAGCCGAGCAGGTGGAGGATGCCGTGAGTGGTCAGCAGGTGGAGCTCGTCCTCCAGAGAGTGGCCCGCCGCGACCGCCTGCTGCCCGGCCACGTCGGGGCAGAGCACGACATCACCCAGCAGGCCAGGGTCGGGTTCCTCGTCGTCCTTGGCCGGGCGGAGCTCGTCGATCGGGAAGGACAGCACGTCGGTCGCTCCCGGCTCGTCCATCCACTTGAGGTGGAGCTGCTCCATCGTCTCGGGATCGACGAGAAGGACACCGAGCTCGGCCAGCGGATGTATCCGCATCCGGTCCAGGACGAAGCGGCAGAGATCGGAGAGTGTCTTCTCGTCGAGCTCGGTGGTGGTCTCGTTGTTGACCTCGATGGTCACGAGCGTCCCCCGGGACCACGGCGCCGTTCGCCGCGATGCGGGCCTCGTCCTCCAGCTGGCGGCGGGCCGATCTGCTCGGCGTCATAGCGCGAGTACGCGTCGACGATGTGGCCCACCAGCCGGTGGCGGACGACGTCGTGACTGGTCAGCCGGCAGAAGTGGACGTCGTCAACGCCGTCGAGGATCTGCTCGACGACCTTGAGCCCGCTGGCGGTGCCGGTGGGTAGGTCGATCTGCGTGACGTCGCCGGTGACGACCATCTTCGATCCGAAACCGAGCCGGGTCAGGAACATCTTCATCTGCTCGGGCGACGTGTTCTGCGCCTCGTCGAGGATGACGAAGGCGTCATTGAGCGTCCGGCCGCGCATGTACGCGAGCGGCGCCACCTCGATCGTGCCCTCGGTCATGAGCCTCGGGATGGTGGCCGGGTCCATCATGTCGTGCAACGCGTCGTACAGCGGCCGCAGATATGGGTCGATCTTCTCCGACAGCGTGCCGGGCAGGAAGCCGAGCCGCTCCCCAGCCTCGACCGCCGGGCGGGTCAGCAGGATGCGAGTGACGTGCTTGGCCTGCAGCGCCTGGACTGCCTTGGCGACCGCGAGGTAGGTCTTGCCGGTGCCGGCCGGCCCGATCGAGAACACGATCGTGTGCTTGTCGATGGCATCGACGTAGCGCTTCTGGTTCAGCGTCTTCGCCCGGATCGTGCGACCGCGGTTGGACAATATGTTCGCGGTGAGGACGTCGGCGGGGCGCTCGCTGGTGCGCGCGCGCAGCATGGCGATGGTCCGCTCGACGGCTTCTGGCGAAAGCCCTTGTCCGGTCCGCACAACCGCGACCATCTCGTCGAGCGCACGTTCCGCCTCGGCGATGTCGCCGGGGTCACCGGTCATGGTGATCTCGTTGCCGCGCACCAGCACGTCGACCTCGGGGTACGACTGCTCGACGACGCGGAGCAGTTCGTCGCCGGAACCGAGCAGACTCACCATCGGTACGCTCGAAGGCACCACGATCCTGTGCTGGGTCCCCTGGGGAGCCCCCTGTGTCTCGGCCATAGTCGGCCTGACGGCCTGCTCGCGCCTGCTTTCGGTCTCGACGGCTGGACCCGCCCCATGCTACCCGCGGTCGGGGTCAGCCCGGTGGCCATCGCATGGCGCGTCCACCCAGCACATGACCGTGGACGTGAAAGACCGACTGGCCGGCCTGAGCCCCGGTGTTGAAGACCAGCCGGAACGCCTCCAGCCCTTCGGCCTCGGCGACGGCGCCGGCTTCCTCGACCAGCTCGACCAGGGTTTGCCCGTCCTCAGCCGCCAACGCTGCCACGTGCGGATGATGGACGCGGGGAACGACCAGCACGTGCGTGGGCGCCTGCGGGGATACGTCACGGAAGGTGATCGTCCGCTCCGACTCACGTACGACGGTGGCGGGCACCTCGCCCGCGACGATGCGACAGAACAGGCAGTCCGGCGACTCGCTCACGCCGGCATCGTACGGACGCGGTCAACGGCCCTACCGTGGACGGGTAAACCAACCCGTGGCACGGCGCGTCCATAGAGGTATGGACGTAGCCTGCCCAGCAACCACCGGCGCCGAGGCTCTGCCGGGCCTCATGCCGCTGGTCGGTGCACGCGAGAGGCGGGCCGTGGAAAGCGACGCCGATCGGCTGGTCACCGAGTTGTACACCGCGCACTACGCGGGCATGGTCAGGCTCGCGGCACTCTTGCTCCGGGACCACGCCGTCGCCGAAGAGGTGGTGCAAGACGCATTCGTGGCGCTGCACCGCCGGTGGCGTTGGTTGCGTGACGAGGGCAGCGCCGTGGCGTATCTCCGCACTTCCGTCATCCACAACACCCGATCCGTCCAGCGCCGGCGCGCCGTTGCCATGAGGCATCCCGACGACGCACCGCCCGACGTCCCGAGCGCCGAGGCGGCGGCGCTTCGGGCAGCTGCTGGTCACGCGATAGTCGATGCCATGAGCAGGCTGCCTGCTCGTCAGCGCGAGGCGCTGGTCCTGCGCTACTACGCCGATCTGTCGGAGGCAGAGATCGCCGAGGCCATGAAGATCAGCCGGGGGGCCGTGAAGAGCCACGCGTCGCGGGGCATTGCTGCGCTGCGCGCCAATCTGGAGCAATGGGCATGAACCACAACGAGTCGCATGAAGAGAACCTCCTGCGGCGGGCGCTGCGGGAAGAAGCCGACCGGGTCCTGCCCAGCCCGGACGCACTGGCGCGCATCCGGCGCCGCACGGCGCGAGCCCCGTTCTGGCGCACTCCGCTCGCCCTCGGTATGGCCGCGGCGGTGGTGACGGGCACCGCTGTCATCGCCGGCGGCGTGGTCGTGCTGGGCGGATCTGATGTGGACAGCACGGTGACCGGCCCCTCCGAGACCACGCTCGATACGACGTCCAGCCCCACCCAGCCGCCAGAAACGCCGACCTCGGACCCATCTCCAACAACCCCACCGCCCACAGCCGAGTCCACACCGCCGCCCACCGACGTGGTCGCGACCGTGCCGGTCTACTACGTGACCGAGACCCCGGCTGGCATGAGGCTGGCCCGTGAGTTCCGTTCAGTTCCGGCACCGGACGGTCCCGTGGTCGCTGCCGTCGAGGCCATGCTCGCCCAGGACCCGCTAGATCCGGACTACCGGCGCCTCTGGGATGCATCGACCGACGTGGAGTCGGTCGAGGCCGACGACGGCATCATCGAGATCGATCTGTCCGGATCCACAGACCACACGGGCGCTGCCGACGATGTGGCCCGGCTGGCGATCCAGGAGCTCGTCTACACAGTCACGGCGGCCCTCTCGTCGATTGGCGAGAACGGCGGGCTGCCCGTACAGCTGCTGGTCGACGGTGAGCCCATCGACAAGATCTGGGGCAATTTGGATGTCTCCGATCCGGTCGAACGAGCGCCCCAGCTCGAGGTCCGCCAACACGTTCAGATCAACAACCCTGCTGAGAGTGCGACCGTCGGCCGCACGGTCACGGTCGACGGCGAGGCCGCGGTCTACGAGGCCACCGTCCCCTGGCAGATCCTCGACGACGCCGGCAACGAGGTGCAGCGCGGCTTTACCACGGCCGAGACGTGCTGCCAGTTCTCCCCCTTCAGGTTCTCGGTCGAGCTCGAGCCAGGCTCCTACGAGGTCGTCGTGAGCGAGGAAGACGCTTCGGGTGGCGAAGGCCGTCCGCCGATGTCCGACAGCCGTACCTTCACCGTCGAGTAGGTCCCTGCCGACGCGTCGTCATCTCCAGCGAGCCGTGCGCGACAGTACGACGCCGGCGGCGACCGTGCCGGCCGTCGACGTTCGCAGCACGGTCGGCCCCAGGCTGGCCAACCGGGCACCGGCCGCGCTGAACGTGTCCAGCTCGTCCGGTGCGACACCACCCTCCGGGCCGACTGCGACCACGATCTCACCCTCGGCCGGCAGCTCGATATCGCCGAGCGGACCGCCGGCATCCTCATGCAGGACGATGGCCAGCGCCGCGGCGGACATCCGGTCCGCCACCTGAGCGGTCGTCGCCGGCTCGGCCACGTCCGCCAGCCAGGCGCGGCGCGACTGCTTGGCCGCCTCCCGCGCAGTCGTTCGCCAGCGGCGCAGCGCCTTCGCACCTCGGTCGCCCTGCCACCGGGTCACGCAACGCTGCGCGAACCACGGCACGACCTCGTCGACGCCGACCTCCGTCATGGTCTCCACGGCACGCTCACCCCGGTCGCCCTTCGGCAGCGCCTGCGCGACGACCAGGCGCGGGGCCGGCTCCGGTATGTCGACCCGCTCCCGCACGTCACACACCAACCCGAACCGGTCGGCAGCTGCCACGACGCACCGGGCCACGTGGCCTCGCCCATCGGTCAGGTCGACGGCCTCACCCGGACCGATCCGCCGTACGACCGACGCGTGCCGCCCCTCCTCGCCGTCCAGCGTGATGCGCTCACCCGAACGCAGCCGTTCACCGTCGATCAGGTACCTCGCGGCACTCATCCGGGTCCCCGGGGGAGCTACTTGAATGCGTCGCGGAGCCGGGTGAACAGGTTGGACACCTGCGTCGAGACCGGGCCATGCGTGCGCTCCTCGTCGCGCAGCCTCGCCAGTTCGCGCAGCAGTTCCTCCTGGCGGGTGTCGAGCTTGGTGGGCGTGCGCACCTCGAGGTGGACGACGAGATCGCCGCGACCGGTGCCGCGCAGCCTGGGGACCCCACGGGCCGGCACGGTCAACGTCTGGTCGGGCTGGGCGCCCGGCTTGACCTCGATGGTCTCGGTGCCGTCGAGCGTCTCGAGCTCGATGGTCGTGCCCAGTGCCGCGGCGGTCATGGGCAATGCGACCGTGCAATGCAGGTCGTCACCGCTGCGCGCGAACACCGCGTGTGGCCGGACGGCCAGCTCGACGTAGAGATCGCCGGGTGGACCGCCGCCGGGGCCGACCTCGCCCTCACCCGCAAGCTGGATGCGGGTACCCGCGTCGACACCGGCCGGGATCTTGATTGTGAGGTTACGGCGGGTGCGGACCCTGCCGTCGCCCGCGCACTCGACGCACGGCCGCGGGTTGTACGTGCCGAACCCGTGGCATTGCGGACATGGTCGCGTGGTCATGACCTGGCCGAGGAACGAGCGCTGGACCTGGCTGATCTCGCCCCGGCCCGAACAGGTCGGGCACGTGACGAGCTGGCTGCCCGGGGACGTACCGGCGCCGTGGCAGGCGCGGCACACCACCGCGGTGTCGACCTGGAGGTCCTTCGTCGCCCCGAACGCCGCTTCGGCGAGCTCGACCTCCAGGCGCACCAGGGCGTCCTGGCCACGGCGGACCCGGCTGCGCGGGCCGCGCGAGGTGGACGCGCCGCCGAAGAAGGCGTCCATGATGTCGGTGAAGGAGAACCCGGCGCCGAAGCCGCCGCCCGCACCGTTCCCGCTGGCGAGGGGGTCGCCGCCGAGGTCGTACATCTCGCGTTTCCTCGCGTCGGCGAGGACCTCGTAGGCGTTGGTGACCTCCTTGAACCGCTCGTGCGTATGCGGGTCGGGATTGATGTCGGGGTGAAGCTGGCGCGCGAGCCTGCGGTAGGCCCTCTTGATCTCGTCGGTCGACGCGTCGCGCGAGACGCCGAGCACCTCGTAGTAGTCGGTCGTGGACACCAAGGATTCCAGTCCTAGTTGTTCCCAGCCAGGATCTGGCTGACGTAACGCGCAACGGCTCCCACCGCGGCGATTGTTCCGGGATAGTCCATTCGGGTCGGCCCGACGACCCCCATGCTCGCCAGCGCCCGCTCCCCCGGACCGTAGCCGGTGGTGATGACGGACGCCGCCGACAGGTCGGCGTTCTCGTGCCCGATCCGGACCGTGAGTGTGCTGGGGCTTGTCGCCTCGCCGAGTAGCCGGAGCAGGACCACATGCTCCTCCAGCGCCTCGAGCAGCGGCTCGAGCACCTGGTCGAAGCCCTGGCCGTAGCGGGCCAGGTTTGCCGTTCCTGCGACGGCGAGCCGTTCGTCGTGCTTGTCGACCAGCGACTCCAACAGTGTGGCGCCGACGGCGGCGACGACCTTCCGATCCGTCGGCGAGAACGACTCCGGCAGCCTCTCGACGGCGCTCGCCACTGCCGTCGTGTCCAGTCCGGCGACCGCGTAGCCCAGCCGGGCACGCAGGTCGGCCAGAAGCACGTCGTCGGTCTCGTGTGGCAGCTCGACTACCCGCTGCTCCACCCTTCCGGTGTCGGTGATCAGCACCAGCAGGACCCGCGTGGCCGCCAACGGGACCAGCTCGACGTGCCGGACCGTCGACCGGGTCAGGGACGGGTACTGCACGACGGCGACCTGCCGGGTGAGCTGGGCGAGCAGCCGCACCGTACGGGTCACGACGTCGTCGAGGTCGACCGCGCCGTCGAGGAAGGTCTGGATTGCCCGCTTCTCGGCAGGCGACAACGGCTTGACCGTCGAGAGCCGGTCGACGAAGAGCCGGTACCCCTTGTCGGTGGGGACACGCCCCGCGCTGGTGTGGGGCTGGGCGATGTACCCCTCCTCCTCCAGCACGGCCATGTCGTTGCGGATCGTGGCCGGGGAGACGCCGAGATGGTGCCGGTCGACCAGGGCCTTGGAGCCGACCGGCTCCCGGGTGGCGACGTAGTCCTCGACGATCGCCCGCAGGACGTCGAGTTTGCGGTCGTCGAGAGACATCGCGGCCCACCTCCTCGTCGACTGGCACTCGGTTTTCGTGAGTGCCAAGTCTACGTGGTCAGGGCACTTCGCTGCGCCGCCACAACGGGACGATCGACGGTCATCCCTTGGCGCGCGCCGCGGCCACCCGGCCGAGGAGCATCTCGTACGACACGCCGTACAGGGCCAGCACCGTCCTGACATCGGGATCGACCGCGACCACACCCAGGAGCACGTGCTCCGAGCCGATGTGGCGGTCCCCCAGCTCGAGCGCCTCCCGCAGCGACCTCTCCAGCGCAGCCTTGGCACCGACGGTGAACCGCAGATGACCTGTGGCATCGTCACGACCCCGGGAACGCCACCTGGACCGACGCGTCCCCTTGGCATCGGCCCCGCCGGCCGGTACGCCCAGGCGCTCGACCAGGTCGGCCGCGTCCACGCCCATCGAGGACAGCGCATCGACATCGGCTGCCGTCAGGCCGCCGAGCTCCTCGTTCGGCCGGCCGCGTTCGAACAGGTCGGCGGTGAGCCGCACCAGGTCGACGCCGGCGTCGATCAACGTCTGGCAGCCGGAGCCTCCCGGCACGGCGGCCACGCCGAGCAACAGGTGGGCGGGCTCGACGTGCTCCGACTTCGCCTGGCGCGCCGCAACCTGCGCTTCGACGACCGCCGACCTCGCGTTCTTGGTGAACCGCTCGAACATTCGTCTACCTCGCTCGTCTTGCGTGCTTCTTGTGGACGGCCTGCCGGGACACACCGAGGACGGCCGCGATCTCCTGCCACGACCACCCTGCCGCTCTGGCGTTGCCGACCTGAACCGACTCGAGGTGCTCGAGCAGCCGCCGGAGCGCCGCCACCGCGCGCAGCCCCTCGGCCGGATCCGTGGCACCGGCTGCGCTCGCCAACCGGGTCGCATCACTCATGATGTCAACGTACGTTGACGCGGCCTGTTCTGTCAATTCCGGTTGACACGTGCACGTGGAAGCCGCCGACTAGCCTGTGAGGTCCCGACCCACGAGCCAGGGAGCCGACCCGTGAGCAACGATCTGCCGCCGATGCCGGCCGCAGTGCCGGAGCAGGAACGCACCTGGGCAGTCCTGGCCCATCTCACGGCATTCCTGACGGCCTGGTTCGCATTCGGGTTCATCGGCCCGCTGGTGATCCTGCTGGTCAGAGGGGATCAATCGCCGTTCGTGCGTTTCCACGCGGTCGAGGCGGTGAACTTCAACCTCAGTGTGCTGATCTACGCAGCGATCAGCGGCCTGCTGGCGTTCGTGTTGATCGGCATTCCCATGCTCATCGTCCTCGGGCTGATCTACCTCGTCACGGTGATCACCGGTGCTTCCCGGGCCAGTGCCGGGCGGGAGTACCGCTACCCGATCACGATCCGGTTCGTGCGGTAGCAGCCGCGCCCGTCAGTCCACCAGATCCCGGACCACGGCATCGGCCAGCAGGCGCCCTCTGCGGGTCAAGACCACGCGGCCGGCGCCGAGCGGTTCCCGGTCGAGCAAGCCCTCGGCCGCTAGGCGTGCGGCCGCGATGTGTGCGTTCCGGCCGAGGATGCCGGCGTCGAGCCCGTCGGCCAACCTGGTCTCCAGGAGAACGCGCTCGACCCGCCGGGTCTCCGCGTCGAGCACCTCCCGCGCGTGGGCCGGACTCCGGCCGGCCACCAGTCGGCGGGCCCAAGCGGCCGGATGCTTGACGTTCCACCATCGCGTCCCGCCAACGTGGCTGTGCGCGCCCGGCCCCACTCCCCACCAGTCGCCCCCGGTCCAGTAGAGGCGGTTGTGCGCGGACCGTGCCGCCGCGGATGTCGCCCAGTTCGACACCTCGTACCAGGCGAAGCCGGCCCCGGACAGCAGGTCATCGGCGAGCTCGTACTTGTCGGCCTGGTCGTCGTCGTCGGCCATCGGAAGCTCGCCGCGACGAATCCGAGCCGCGAGCCTCGTGCCCTCCTCGACGATGAGGGCGTACGCGCTGACGTGGTCCGGTCCGGCGTCGATCGCGGTGGAGACGCTCTGCTGCCAGTCCCGAAGGCTCTCCCCCGGCGTGCCGTAGATCAGGTCGAGGTTGACATGGTCGAAGCCTGCCCCTCTTGCCTCGGCGACCGCCTCGACGGGCCGGCCCGGCGTGTGCACGCGATCGAGGACGGCGAGCACGTGCGGAAGGGCGCTCTGCATCCCGAGCGAGATCCGCGTGAAGCCGGCCGCCTTCAGGGCGTCGAGCGATCTGGGCGTGACCGATTCCGGGTTGGCCTCGGTCGTCACCTCGGCACCGGGTTCGAGGCCGAACTCGTCGGCGACGGCGCGCAGCACTCGGCCCAGGTCGTCCGGCGGGAGCAGCGTCGGCGTTCCGCCGCCGACGAACACGGTCGCCGCCTTGACGTCCGCCTCACCGAGCACCGTGCGCGCCAGGCGCAGCTCCGCGATGGCGGCCTCTGCCCACGACGCGCGTGAGGCACCCGGGTCGGACCCCAACTCGTCGGCGGTGTAGGTGTTGAAGTCGCAGTATCCGCACCGGGTCGTGCAGAACGGCACGTGCAGGTACACGCCGAACGGCCGTCGCCCCACGCCGGATACGGCCGACGGCGGCAGTGCCCCATTGGCCGGCGCAGGCTCACCGTCGGGAAGCGTGGAAGGCATCGCCACCATTGTCCTCGACGCTGGCGTCGCCGATCACCGCATCCGCGATGCCAGCCCTCACCACGGACGTGTCACCCTGGCCCTCACCAGGGACGTGTCACCCTGGCCCTCACCAGGGACGTGTCACCCTGGCCCTCACCAGGGACATGTCTCCCCGGCCCTCACAAGGGACGTGTCACACTGGCCCTCACCAGGCGTGGCATGGCTTCACC
>JBKPCP010000042.1:0-9073 GCA_046727475.1 Actinomycetota bacterium
CTACGGACCGTTCGTGGCGCTCTCGGTGACGCTCATGCAGGCGAAGTCGCCACGGCAGCACCTGGCCGCGATGCTCGCAGCCCGCAGCGCGGTGCTGCTCACCGCATCGCCGCTCGGCACGGCGCTCGGCGGACCGCTCACTACGGCGCTGGGCCCGCGAGCGACGCTCGGCGGCTCAGGGCTCGCCACTGTGGCGCTCGGGGCCGTCGCGTGCGTCCTGCTGCTGGCCCGGCGCAGGAAACCAGTGAGCGTGTGAGCCTGGTGCGCCCCCTTCCACGGTGCCTCGTCGCTGCGTGGCGAAACAGATGACCAGACCGATCAGGAATCGAGAAGCGCGGACCCCCGAGCCGCTCCTAGCGTGACTGCCAGACAAGCCCGACCAGACCCACGACTTCAGGAGTGACCATGACCGCCTCTTCCACCCAGGGAATCAAGACCATGGCTTCCATCGAATCCGTCACCCTCGAAGTGGCCGACCCCGCGGCCGCCGGCCGCTTCTACACCGCCGCCTTCGGTTTGGGCACGCAGGTGCTCCTGCGGGCCTCGGAGGCACCGACGACCGGCTTTCGCGGGTTCACGCTGTCGCTCATCGTGTCCCAGCCGGCAACCGTCAACGGCCTCATCGGAGCCGCACTCGACGCCGGCGCCACGCCGCTGAAACCGGCCGCGAAGTCGCTCTGGGGCTATGGCGGCGTCGTACGAGCCCCGGACGGGACGATCTGGACGGTCGCGTCCTCGGCGAAGAAGGACACCGGCCCGGCCACCCGGCAGATCGACGAGATCGTGCTCCAGCTAGGAGTCGCGGACGTGGCCGCGAGCAAGCGGTTCTACGTCGACCGCGGCCTCACCGTGACCAAGAGCTATGGCCGCAGGTACGTCGAGTTCGCCACTCCCTCGAGTCCCGTCAAGCTCACGCTCTACGGGCGCCGTGCCCTCGCCAAGGTCGCCGGTGTCTCTCCCGACGGCACCGGATCGCACCGGCTCGTGCTTGGCAGCGATGCCGGGCCCTTCACCGACCCGGATGGGTTCGCGTGGGAGGCCACACCGGTCTGAGCCTGCCGGCGCGGCACAACCGCACCTCCAAGGCAGACAATCCCGACCAGACCCACGACTGAGAGAACCAGACGTACTGCTCGAGGCTGGTTAGATCGAGCCAGGCGACGCCAACGGAGACCGCGAAGGCGGCCCCGCCTAACAGATGGAGACACGATGAGCACGGCCACGAGGACGGACATGCAGTCGCCTACGCTGCACGCTGCCGACAGCCACGATCTGATCCGCGTGCACGGCGCGCGCGAGAACAACCTCAAGGACGTCAGCGTCGAGATCCCGAAGCGCCGGCTGACGGCGTTCACCGGCGTCTCCGGCTCGGGCAAGAGCTCGCTGGTGTTCGACACGATCGCCGCAGAGTCGCAGCGGATGATCAATGAGACCTACAGCGCCTTCGTGCAGGGCTTCATGCCGAACCTGGCGCGTCCCGAGGTCGACGTCCTCGAGGGGTTGACGACTGCGATCATCGTCGACCAGGAGCGAATGGGTGCTAACGCCCGATCCACCGTTGGCACCGCCACCGACGCCAACGCGATGCTGCGCATTCTCTTCAGCAGGCTCGGGAAGCCGCACATCGGACCGCCGACTGCCTACTCGTTCAACGTCCCGACCCGGACTGCGAGTGGAGTTATGACCGCCGACAAGGGCAGCGGAGAGAAGACCGTGGTGCGCAACGTCGTTTACCACGGCGGCATGTGTCCGCGCTGCGAGGGCATGGGCTCCGTCAACGATTTCGACCTGACCGCGCTGTACGACGACAGCAAGTCGCTCAACGAGGGCGCGCTCACGATCCCCGGCTACAGCATGGAGGGCTGGTACGGCCGCATCTTCAGCGGCAGCGGCTTCTTCGACATGGACAAGCCGATCGGGAAGTACACGAAGAAGGAGCTGCACGACCTGCTCCACAAGAAGCCGACCAAGATCAAGGTCGAGGGCATCAACCTGACCTACGAGGGCGTCATCCCCAAGATCCAGAAGTCGATGCTCTCCAAGGACGTCGACGCGCTGCAGCCGCACATCCGCGCCTTCGTGGAGCGGGCGGTGACGTTCACGACCTGTCCCGAGTGCGACGGTACCCGACTCAGCAAGGAGGCCCGGTCGTCGAAGATCAAGGGGAAGAGCATCGCCGACGTCTGCTCGATACAGATCAGCGACCTGGCCGACTGGGTCCGAGGCCTCGACGAGCCGTCGGTGGCCCCGCTGCTCACTGGGCTGCAACACGTCCTCGACTCGTTCGCGGAGATCGGGTTGGGCTACCTTTCGCTCGACCGGCCGTCGGGCACGCTGTCCGGGGGAGAGGCACAGCGCACCAAGATGATCCGTCACCTCGGCTCGTCGCTCACCGATGTCACCTACGTCTTCGACGAGCCCACCATCGGCCTGCACCCCCATGACATCGAGCGGATGAACGACCTGCTGCTGCAGCTGCGGGACAAGGGCAACACCGTGCTCGTCGTCGAGCACAAGCCCGAGACGATCGCGATCGCCGACCATGTCGTCGACCTCGGCCCCGCCGCCGGCACGGAGGGCGGCACCGTCTGTTTCGAGGGCACCGTGGAGGGGCTGCGGGGGAGTGACACCATCACTGGCCGCCATCTCGACGACCGGGCGGCCCTCAAGGGATCGGTGCGTTCGTCGTCCGGCACACTGGAGATCCGCGGCGCGTCGACGCACAACCTCCAAGATGTGGACGTCGACATCCCGATCGGGGTGCTCTGCGTGGTCACGGGCGTCGCCGGCTCCGGCAAGAGCTCGCTGATCCACGGCTCGCTCTCCGGGCGCGCCGGCGTGGTGGAGATCGACCAGGGCCCGATCCGCGGTTCGCGACGGAGCAACCCGGCGACGTACACCGGAATGCTCGACCCGATCCGCAAGGCGTTCGCGAAGGCCAACGGCGTGAAGCCGGCGCTGTTCAGCTCCAACTCCGAGGGCGCCTGCCCCACCTGCAACGGCGCCGGCATCATCTACACCGACCTCGGTGTCATGGCCACTGTCGAATCCACCTGCGAGGAGTGTGAGGGGAAGCGGTTCCAAGCGTCGGTGCTGGAGTACACGCTGAGCGGCCGGAACATCGCCGAGGTGCTCGCGATGTCGGTGACCGAGGCTGAGGAGTTCTTTAATGACGGCGAGGCACGCACGCCGGCCGCCCACAAGATCCTCGACCGGCTCGCCGACGTCGGGCTCGGATACCTCTCGCTGGGGCAGCCGCTGACCACGCTGTCCGGCGGCGAGCGGCAGCGGCTCAAGCTGGCCACCGAGATGGCCGAGAAGGGTGACGTCTACGTCCTCGACGAACCGACCACCGGCTTGCACCTCGCCGACGTCGAGCACCTGCTCGGCCTGCTCGACCGGCTCGTCGACTCCGGCAAGTCGGTCATCGTCATCGCGCACCACCAGGCGGTCATGGCGCAGGCCGACTGGATCATCGACCTCGGACCCGGCGCCGGCCACGACGGTGGCCGGATCGTCTTCGAGGGCACGCCCGCCGACCTCGTCGCCGCCCGTTCCACACTCACCGGCGAGCACCTCGCGGCCTACGTCGGCACCTGACCGAGGCCCTCGCGGACACCTGTGGGACGAGTTCTCTCATCTGTCTCGATCCGTCCGACTGCAGCGCCGATAAGGGACATTATGTCAACTTCGAGCCGTGGGCCCGTTGTTGAGGTCGCAGGCTCATCCCCCAGCCGGAGCCCTGGCCGGACCACATCGCCCAGCCCATGCCCATGCCGTGGCGTCAGTCGGTGTCGAACCACTGCGCGAGCCAGCGCTGCATCTGGATGATCTCGGCGTGCTGGTCGTCGCGAATCGACCGGGCCAGTTGGGCGACTTCCTCGTGGTCGGTGCCCCGCCACAACAGGTGCTGGGACATCATCACTGCGGCCATGTGGTGACCGATCATGTCTTGCAGGAACGCCCGATCCAGCCGGTCGCCGGACAGCCCCGACAGGTCTCGCATCATCGGCCGGTAGTCGACCGTCGTGGGCTGCTCGGGATACCAGTCGGCCAGCCACGCCGTCATCTGCTCGATCTGCGCGGACTGGGTCTGCACGATGGACTCGCCGAAGGCCCGCATCTCCGGTCGGTCGGACCGGGCCAGTCCGCCAGCGGCAGCGACCGCCTCCCGGTGGTGGTCCACCATGTCGGCCAAGTACTCGGGCTCGCTGGCTGCTGCGACCGGGCCCGTCATCATCGGGCCCATCATCGAGTCCCGGGAGTCGTCCCACCATCCCGGCGTGCTGGTCGAGCCGGGATACATCATCCCCGGACCCATCCGCGTCCGCGTGTCGTCGTCACGATTCGCCACCACGACGCCGACTGCGGTCGCCGCGGTCGCTACCACGACCACCAGCAGGGTCACGACCAAGACTGGCAGGCGCTTCATCGCAGGCTCCATGGGGTGCTCAAGTGACTCTGGCGCCGACGATCCCGCGCCGAGCACCCCGCCAGTAGGGCACAAGCACCCCGGCCGACAGGTCCGAAGTCCCTGCCGGGCGCAAGCCGGCTACACCTTCTCGAACTCGTCGTCCTCGACAAGTTCGCCCTCCCAGGCCTCGCGGCCCTCGTGGATGGCGAAGGCGGCGATGACGAACCCGGCGACGGGGTCGAGCCAAGCTGCGCCGGTGAGGCTGAACAGGGCGAGTCCGGCGAGGGTGGAGATGCTGAGGAGGACGCAGATCTTGGTCTCGGCGGCGTCGGCGAGGATGAGCTGGTCGCCGCCGAGCTGTTCCCCGACGCGGCGCTTGGCGCGCGCCAGCAGGGGCATCACGATGACCGATGAGGTCAGGAGCACGATGCCGACCGTGGACCGGTCGGGCACCTCGCCCCCGGTCAGGGAGCGGATCCCTTCGACGAGGACGTAGGCGGCGAGGACGAAGAACGTGACCGCCACGGCCTTGAGGGCCCGGCGTTCCTTGGCCTCGTCGGCCTCGCCGTGGCGCAGGCGTGCGGCCAGCCGCAAGCCGACGAGCACCGAGGCGGTTGACTCGATGCCGGAGTCGAGGCCGAACCCGATGAGCGACACCAGCCCGGCCAGGACGCCGGCGGTGATCGAAACCGCGCCCTCGATGACGTTGTAGGCGACGGTGAACTGGGCCAGCCGCAGCCCGCGGCGGGTCAGCCGGTCGGTCTCGACGGCGCCCATCTCATTCACCGCGCACCCTCCCCCGCCTCGGCTTGGGCCGGGTCGCCGTAGGTCGGGCACAGGGCGACGGCCTCGCCGGTTGCACTGAGTAGCGACTCGGCGACCGCGAACAGCTCGATCAGCTCCGGGTGCGTCACCCGGTACACCGAGGAACGCCCCTGCGGCCGATAGTCGATCAGCCCGCGCTCCCGCAGACACGCGACATGGGAAGACACCGTGGACTGGGGCAGCCCCAGCTCGGCGGTCAGGTCGAGCACACGGGCTTCACCGGACGCCAGCCGGCGGACGATCGCGAGCCGGGTCGGATCGGCCAGCGACCGGAACAGCGCGACCGCGGCTGTCAGGTCAGCGCGAGACGCTGGCACGTCCTCGACTCCGGCGCTTCTCATCGAGATGTGCCGATGATAACGGGGTCGAACGCTGATCACGGGCATCCGCGACGCGAAGCACGGCCCAACTTGCCGCCTCCGGCCAGTCGTCGGACGCATGGTGGAGGAGACGCGGTTGCTCAGGATTCCGACTTGCCTCGTGCGAGCGGCTGGGCAACGCCGCCGGCTGGCGTTACCTCGCGCGCTGGGTCCTCGGGCTCCCAACGGAGCAGGTCGCCGGGCTGGCACTCGAGCACCTCGCACAGTGCCGCGAGTGTTGTGAAGCGCACTGCCTTGGCACGGCCGTTCTTGAGGACCGCCAGGTTCGCGGGGGTGATCCCGACGCGCTCCGCGAGTGTGCCCACGGGCATCTTGCGCTTTGCCAGCATCACGTCGACGTCGACGACGATCGGCATCAGATCACCTCGTCCAGCTCGGCCTTGAGGTGGTGCGCCTCGGCGTCGAGGGCGACCGCCTGAGCCAGGAGCATTCGCAGCACGAGGACGATGAGTGCGACCCCACCGATCAGCACAGCCGCCCCGCCGATCAGGAGAACGATGCCCGGGGCCACGGCCTCGCCCGGTGCGAGGGTGAATCCGAGCCAGAACGTGAGCAGGGAAGCCACCGCGGCCGCACCGATAACGACGTCGACGTACCGGAAGGCGGCGTGGGAGAACACCGTTCCCCGACGCACCATCGTCAGCAGGCGCCACACGCAGACCATGGTGACCTGGATGGTCACGATGCCCAGCAGCATGATGACGACGACCGGAACGCGTACGCCGGCCGGAGCCTCCTCCAGGTCGATGGCCAGCAGCGGCACCATCACCACCTGGACGAACAGCGAGCCAACGAGCCCCATCGCGAGCACCATGCGCAGCGCGAGTACGGCCGGATTTCCCATCGGAACTCCTTCGATCGAGTAACGATGGGAACATATCGATAATCGGTCGGTCTGGCAAGAGATCTGTCAGGTGGCGTTCGCTCAGGCTTTCCCTTGGCCCTGCCCGCAGCGGTCTCCCACCCATCCTCGACGAAGTCCGGCGACCCTGCTCCCGAAGGCTGACGCGTCACAGCGACGTCGCGTGGCGTGCCGCGCACTGGGCGGCGCGGCCCTGCATCGTCGTCCGCTCCACGCTGTTCCGCGTTATCGCGGCCGCGCGCAGGAAGTGCTCGCGGGCCTGCTCGTGCGCACCGGAGCGGCACAACAGATCGCCGGTCACGGCAGACAGCAGGTGGTAGTCACGCATGCCCGGGACGTCGAACAACGGCAGCACTATCTCGAGGCCCGCCTCAGGCCCGAAGGCCTGCGCGGTCGCGACCCCGCGGTTGAGCTCGACGACCGGCGACGGGCTGATCCGGGCGAGGCCGTCGTACAACGCGGTGATCCGTTCCCAGTCGGTGTCCTCGGCGACCGTTGCCCGCGCGTGGCAGGCCGCGATCGCCGCCTGCAGGGCGTACGGACCGATGGTGCCGCCGAGCTGCTCGATCCGATCGATGTTCGCCAGGCCGCGCTGGATCAAGAGGCGGTCCCAGCGGGTGCGGTCCTGGTCGAGCAGGAGCACCGGCTCGCCGTCCGGTCCGGTTCGGGCCGGCAACCGCGAGGCCTGGAGCTCCATCAGAGCGAGAAGGCCCAGCGTCTCGGTGTCGGACGGCGTCAGCGCGGCCAGCATCCGGCCGAGCCGGAGCGCCTCCGCGCACAGGTCGCTGCGGATCCACTGGTCGCCGCTGGTGGCCGAGTGGCCTTCGTTGAAGACCAGGTAGACGACCTCGCGTACGGCGTCGAGGCGTGCCGGCCGTTCCGACTCCGGGGGCAGCTCGAACCGCACCTTCGCCGCGGCGAGCGTGCGCTTGGCCCGCACGATGCGCTGGGCGATCGTCGGCGCAGGGGTCAGGAACGCCCGGGCGACGTCGTCCGTGCTCAGGCCGCAGACGAGCTTGAGGGTGAGGGCTGAGCGCGCATCGGGCGACAAGATCGGGTGGCAGGCCATGAAGATCAACCCGAGCAAGTCGTCGGCCAGGTCACCGTCGACGATCTCGTCGAGGTTGTGTTCCAGCGCCTGCGGCTGCGAGGCGGCCACCAGGTGGTACTTGCCGCGCTGGGTGTCGCGGCGGCGGATCCGGTCGACGGCAAGGAACCGCGCGGTCGTGTTCAGCCAGGCTGCCGGGTTGTCGGGCACGCTGTCCTGCCGCCACTTCTCGATCGCCGCCACGAAGACGTCCTGGGCGAGCTCCTCGGCGGTGTCGAGGTCGCCGACGTGACGCGCCAGCCGTGCGATCATGCGCGGGGACTCGACGCGCCACAGCGTCGCCAACCGCTGGTCGAGCTCGTCCTCGGCCTGGTGGCGAAGGGAGGTCTCGGGGTGGTCGGTCATGCCGCTGCGGCGGTCGAGTCCGGCGCGGACTACTGCGGGTCCTGCCGAAGGTCTTCGAACTCGATGACCCGTCGCACGTCGACCCGCTCGGTGCCGACGAGCAGCGCGAACTTGCGCGCGTGCTCGACGGCCTCCGCGAGCGAGTCCACCTCGAGGATCGCGAAGCCGGCGATCAGCTCCTTGGCTTCGGCGAACGGACCGTCGATCACGCGCACGGTGCCGTCGTTGACCTCGACCCGGGCGCCCGCCGAGCTCGGCGCGACACCCTCGCCGGTGAGGAGGACTCCGGACATCGCCGCCTCCTGCATGTACTGGCCGATGGCGGCCTGCTGCTCGGGCGACGGAAGGACTCCGTCCTCCATGTCCTGGGTCTGGTAGTGCATCACCATGTAGCGCACGGCCGTCTCCTCGTCAGGTGTGGTGGGGCCATTGTGGCGGCGCTGTCAGTCGTCGATGGTGTCGATGGCCTCGGCGTTGTCCGCGCTGGCGTAGACGAGGTACAGCACGCCGGTGTCGAAGGTAGTCGACGACACCAGCTTCAGCGGCACGGTCGCGCCGTCGGCGAAGAGCTTCTTGCCGTGGCCGACGACGATCGGGTGAACGAGCAGGTGCAGCTCGTCGACCAGGCCCTGCTCGAGCAGCCAGCGCACCAGGGTGGCGCTGCCCGTCGTACCGAGGCCGGTCTCGGCCTTGAGCTTGGTCAGCTCGGCGACCACGTTGCCGGTGATCACCGACGAGTTCTCCCACGTCGCCTCGGTCAGCGTGTTCGACACGACATACTTGCGCGCGCCGTTCATGACCCCGGTCACTGGGTCGCCGGGGTCGGCGTTCGGCCAATAGCCGGCGAACTCGTCGTAGGTCTGACGGCCGATGAGCATGGCGTCGTTGCCGCGCATCAACTCGCCGACGACGGCGCCCATCTGGTCGTTGAAGTAGGGGAAGTGCCAGGTCTCGGGCGAATCGATGACGCCGTCGAGGGAGACGAAGAGGCTGGACTTGATGAAACCCATCACGATGCTCCTTGGTCGGTCGGGCGGGGTGCCCGTTGGGTTGCTGTCACCCCGTATGCCGAACGACGACCGGGTGAATCGACACGACCTCGAAACTCTGTTGACGTTCCTTCTGCGTTGGCTGGCTGG
>JBKPCP010000043.1:0-22903 GCA_046727475.1 Actinomycetota bacterium
GTGCCAATCCCGCCAATCGGTGTCCGACCCCGGGTCGAACGCCTGTAACGCGACGCCGTCCGGGGCGGTCGGGAAGCGTCGGCCGGGCTCCAACTCGATCCGGAGCCGGTTGAACCGCCGCTCGACGGCGAAGCCTCGGCCCAGCAATGCCGCGGCGGAGTGCTCGTCGCCCACGTGCACGCCGACGCTGACCATGACCTCGTGTTTCGGCCGCGCAGCGGCATGCGCCCGGACGCGCTCGAGGAGCAGGTCGTACAGCGTTTCCTGCATCGCGCTCGGGTGCGCCGGATCCGCGTACACGTCGATCTCGATCTGCTCGCCGCCGTAGTCGTCGATGACCATGGCCCAGCCACAGGCGACGTCCCCGTGCATGACCAACCAGTGGTCCGTCTCCGGCGGCGTGCGGCGCAAGGACAGCAGTTCCCGCACCTCGGGGAGCGTCGAGTCTTCGGCGCCGATGGTGGCCCGTTCCTGGGCGTGGACCAGAGTCAGGATCGCCTCGGCATCGTCGATCGTCGGTCGGCGAGCGGTGTACCCGGGCGGCAGGTCGGCAAGTTCGGTCGGCACAGCGAACCAGCGTGCCCGGGCCCGACGTGCGCTGCCAACCCGGTCTTGGGTAAGGATGGGCGCATGAGTGAGCCCAACGAGAGCACCGTCCAGCCGGACCAGAACCCACGTGTCGTCGTCGTCGGCCCGGGTGGAATGGCGGTCGAGGGGGCGGAGGCCGGGACCGAGCAGGACAGCGATTTGCGGTCGCTGACGAACCTCGTCGAGCAGCCGGCCAAGGTGATGCGCATCGGCAGCATGATCAAACAGCTGCTCGAGGAGGTGAAGGCCGCTCCGCTCGACGATGCCAGCCGGGTACGCCTCCGGGAGATCCACCGGTCGTCGATCGAGGAGCTCGAGGACGGGCTGGCCCCGGAGCTCATCGAGGAGCTTGAGCGGCTGACCCTTCCGTTCACGGGTGACACCGTTCCGACCGACGCCGAGCTGCGGATCTCGCAGGCCCAGCTCGTGGGCTGGCTCGAAGGCCTCTTCCACGGCATCCAGACCACGCTTTTCGCCCAGCAGATGGCCGCCCGCGCGCAGCTGGAACAGATGCGCCGAGCTCTGCCGCCAGGGGTCCGGGATCAGCCCGGCCACGTCGTTCCGCCGGGGGCCGAAGGCGACGAAACGCAGCGCGGCGGCGGCATGTACCTGTGACGGCCGCCTCTCAACCGGCGAGCAGCTTCTCCACCACCTGGGCCACGCCGTCGTCGTCGTTGGACGGCGCGACGTCCTTCGCTGCGGCGAGCACCTCCGGGTGCGCGTTGGCCATCGCGTAGCCGGTGCCCGCCCACGCCAGCATCGGCAGGTCGTTCGGCATGTCACCGAACGCCACGACCTGCGCCGCGTCGATGCCGCTGCGGGAGGCCAGCTGGGCGAGAGTCGCCGCCTTCGTGACGCCCGTGGCGGAGATCTCCAGCAACCCGGAGCGGCTGGAGTGGGTGAGCTCGGCGAGGTCGCCGGCCACGTCGCGGGCCGCCGCCAGCAGCCCGTCCGGATCGAGGTGCTGGTGGCGGACCAGGAGCTTGACGACATCGTCGGCTGCCAACTCGTCCAGCGGCCCGACCCGGATCTCCTCGGCATCGTCCGCCGGTCCCCGCGCGACCGGGTAATCCTCCTCCCGCGCGAAGCCGCGGTCGAACGTCTCCACCGCGAAAGTGACGCCGGGAACCGCCCGGCGAACCGCGGCGGCCACGGCCAGCACGGCGTCGCGAGCGATCGGGGTGTGCTCGATCACCCGTTCGGTGTGCATGTCGTAGATGACCGCGCCGTTCGCACAGATCGCCAGGCCGGTGTGTCCCAAGGCCTCGGCGACCGGGCGCACCCACCGAGGCGGCCGCCCGGTGGCGACTACGATCATCACGCCCGCGTCCTCGGCTGCCCCCAACGCCCGGACCGTCCGCTCGGAGAGCGCACCTCCGGTTCGCAGGACCGTGCCGTCGAGATCGGTCGCGATCAGCCGGACGCTCGTCACCCGAAGTAGCCGTCCAGCAGCCGTGCCACGCCGTCGAGCTCGACGTCGTCCGCGACGGCGTCGGCGATGGCGATGACGTCGGCCGGTGCCTGACCCATCGCCACGCCGTGACCGGCCCAGGCCAGCATCTCCATGTCATTGTGCCCGTCGCCCACCGCGAGAGTGTCCGCCCGGTCCACGCCGAGCTTCGCGCAGACGGTCTCGAGCCCGGCCGCCTTGGACACGCCCTCGGGCATGATGTCGAGCCACGCCGTGTAACCGATCGCGTAGTCGACGCTGGGTAGTCCCGATGCTGCAGCGACCGCACGGAGTCGCTCCCGGTCGCCCTCCGGCCAGCGGACGACGAGCCGGGTGACAGGCCCGTCGAGCAGTTCGTCATGGGTGACGATCGTCACCTTCCCGTCCAGCTCACCGACCGGGAACTCGCCAGTCACCCGGAACCCGACCCCCAGCTCCTCGACGGCAAGCACGGCGTCGGGGATCTCCTCGGCGAAGTAGCGGACCGTGTCGTTCGCGTCGAAGGTGACGACGTCGACCGGAAGCCTGGTCTCGACGTCGACAACGACGGCACCGTTCGAGCACACGGCGAACCCATCGGTGAGGCCGAGCTGGTCGAGCAGCGGAGCCGTCGAGTGCAACGAGCGGCCGGTCGCGACGACCACATGGGCGCCCGCGTCGCGAGCCCGTCGGACGGCCGCGACGACGGTCTGCCGCGGCGGCTGGAAGAAGTCCTCGTACGTCACCAGCGTCCCGTCGACGTCGAGCGCCACGAGCTTCGGCCGCCAGGTCGCCGACGTCACGCGACCGGCTCGAGCAGCTCGCGTCCGCCCAGGTACGGGCGCAGCGCCTCGGGCACGTGGACGGCACCATCGGGACGCTGGTGGTTCTCCAGGATGGCGACGATCCACCGCGTGGTGCCGAGCGTGCCGTTCAGGGTGGCGACCGGCCGGGTGCCGTGGGCGGTGCGTTCACGGATGCCGAGCCGGCGCGACTGGAAGGTCGTGCAGTTCGACGTGGAGGTGACCTCCATCCAGCGTTGCTGGGAGGGCAGCCAGGCCTCGCAGTCGAACTTGCGAGCAGCGCTGGCGCCAAGGTCACCGGCAGCCACGTCGATCACGCGGTACGGCAACTCGACGGCGGCAAGCATGTCCTCCTCCCAGGCGAGGAGGCGCCGGTGCTCCTCCACGGCGTCCTCCTCTCTGCAGAAGGAGAACATCTCCACCTTGTGGAACTGGTGGACACGGATGATCCCGCGGGTGTCGCGCCCGTGTGATCCCGCCTCGCGGCGGTAGCAGGCCGACCAGCCCGCGTAGCGCAAGGGACCGTCGGACAGGTCGACGATCTCGTCCGCGTGGTATCCGGCCAGCGCGACCTCGCTGGTGCCCACCAGGTAGAGGTCGTCTGCCTCGAGGCGGTAGACCTCCTCGGCGTGGGCACCGAGGAAGCCAGTGCCGCCCATGATCTCGGGCCGGACCAGGGTCGGCGTGATGACTGCGATGAACCCGGCGGCCGTTGCCCTCGCCATCGCCAGGTTGAGGATGCCGAGCTCCAGTTGCGCGCCCGGACCGGTGAGGTAGTAGAAGCGCGAGCCCGAGACCTTGGCCCCCCTTGCGACATCGATGGCGCGGAGCGACTCACCGATCTCGAGGTGGTCCTTCGGAGTGTCGTGCGTCGGACGTTCGCCGACCTCCCGCAGGACGGCATAGTTCTCCTCGCCGCCAGGCGGGACGCCGTCCTCGACCAGGTTGGACGGCTCCAACGCCAGCCTTTCGAGCACCTGCCGGTTCCCGTCCGCGTTCGCCTCGGCGGCCTTGACGGCGGCTGCAAGGTGCTTGGCCTTGTCCAGTAGCGCCTGCCTCTCGTCGCCCTTGGCCGCCGGGATCTGCTTCCCCAGCGACTTCTGCTCGGCGCGCAGCCTCTCGAACTCGGCCAGCGACTCCCGATACGACTTGTCGGCCGCCAACAGATCGTCGACGATCCCGGTGGGTTCGCCGCGGGCATGCTGGGAGGCGCGAAGACGGTCCGGATCGTCACGGATCACACGAAGGTCGAGCACACGTCCCAGGTTATCCAGCCGCGGCTGCAGGTCGCCCAGGTATGGCCAGCCGACCGTCCGACGCCCGCTCGCGCACAGGTAGGCGGCTCAGCCGCGTAGGTGGGCCAGCCACGCCTCGGCGTCGGCGAAATCGGCGTTGGACGTGCCACGGCCGATGCTCGCCGTCGTACCGTCCGCCCGCGGGTACGAGCCGAGGAAGCGCACATCGGCACAGACCCGGCGCAGGCCCATCAACGCCTCACCGACCCGCGCGTCGGCCACGTGACCTTCGCAGTCGACCGCGAAGCAGTACCGGCCCATGCCGTTGCCGGTCGGGCGAGACTCGATCCGGGTCAGGTTGACGCCGCGCGTCGCGAACTGCTCGAGGATCTCCAGCAGTGCACCTGGGTGGTCGTCACGGATGAACGCGACCAGGCTGGTCTTGTCCGCGCCGGTGGGCGGGGGCGGAGCGGCCGGCAGAGTGACCAGGACGAAGCGCGTCACGGCATCGGGGTTGTCCCCGATGCCGGTCGCGAGCGTCTCGAGCCGGTAATGGTCGGCGGCCACGGGTGCGGCAATCGCCGCATCGTACGGCCCGTCCGGTCCAGACTCGCCGTTCGCGACGGCGGCGGCGGCTGCCGCCGTCGAGGTGGTGACACCGACGCGGGCTCCGGGCAGCTTCGCCGCCACCCAGTCGCGGCACTGTGCCTCGGCCACTGGGTGGGTGACGATGCGCCGGACCGCGGCCAGCTCGGTGCCCGGCCGCGCCAGCAACGCCATCGCGATCGGCAGCAGCAGCTCGCGTGTGATGAGCAGCGGCTCACCGCGGATCAGCTCGTCGAGCGTGGCGTTGACCGAGCCCTCCACGGAGCTCTCGACCGGCACGACCGCACCATCGACCTGGCCACGCCGCACCGCGTCCAGCGCCGCAGGCACAGTCGGGTATGGCACGAGTGCGTCCGGGTCGGCCACCTGTCTTGCCGCAGACTCGGAGAAGGTCGCCTCGGGCCCCAGGTACGCGTAGCGCGGTTCCGACACGCGGGCCAGCGTAGGAGCCTCCCGCGGTTTCGGCACGCCGGGCGCCCACGTCCCGGCTCTGCAACGGGCCGCTCCCGAGGTCGAGCAGTCTCGTCCATGCCCCGCAGGGCCGCCACGGCTCGTCCGGCCAGCCCAGTTTGATCACGTAAACCACCCGGGACCCCGATTCATCACGTCTGCAAGCCTGGTAAAGGGCCGCTCAGGGTGGTTTACGTGATCAAACCGGCACAGCGGACCTCGTCGACGCCCCGAGGTCGAGCGGCCTGGTCCATGCCCCGCAGGGCCGCGGCAACGCGCTCCCGGCTACGGTCGGTCGCGTGAGCGACGACCCGGGCTGGCGCGACCTCGGGTTCGCCCGACTGGACACCGACCGGGTGTCCCGCACCGGTGACCCGGAGGTCGTCTACGGCGACGGCAAGTCACCGGACCAGACGGTCACGCTGCTGCGGGCGCTCCGCGCCGCACATCCTCACCACCTCGCCCTCGCCACGCGCCTGGAGGAGCCCGCCCGGGCCGCGGTGCGGGCCTCATTCGCGGACGAGGCCCGGGTCGACGACCTCGGCCGCTGCGCCGCCGTCGGGGCCCTGCCAGAGCCGCAGGGGCGCGTCGCGGTCGTCGCAGCGGGGACGTCGGACCTGCCGGTCGCGGCCGAGGCCGCGTTCACGGTTCAGGCATTCGGGGCCGACGTGACGACGATCACCGACGTGGGCGTCGCCGGCCTGCACCGCCTGCTCGCGGTCCGGCAGGAACTAGACGACGTCGACTGCCTCGTCGTCGTCGCCGGGATGGAAGGGGCACTACCCTCCGTCGTCGGTGGCCTGACCGGGGTACCGCTGGTGGCAGTGCCGACGTCGGTCGGCTACGGGACGTCGTTCGGTGGGCTGACCGCGTTGCTCGCGATGCTCAACTCCTGCGCTCCCGGCGTCGTGGTCGTGAACGTGGACAACGGTTTCGGGGCCGGCGTCCATGCAGCGCGGGTCGCTCGCCGGGCCGGCCGGCCGGCCAGGACTCCCACGTGATCGGCTGGCTGGACTGCTCGTCGGGCGTCGCCGGCGACATGCTGCTCGGTGCGCTGGTCGACGCCGGGGTGCCGCTTGACGCGCTGCAGACTGCGGTGGACGCCATCGCGCCCGAGCCGGTCCAGTTGCACGCCGAGGATGTCCATCGAGCCGGCCTCAGGGCGACCCGCGTCCACGTCGAGACGACCACGTCGACAACACGGCGGACATGGGCTGACGTCCGACACCTGCTGGACACCGCCGACCTCGACCCGGAGGTGCGGGGCCACGCCGCGGAGGCGTTCGGCAGGCTGGCCGAGACGGAGGCGCGGGTCCATGGGGTTTCCGCTGACGACGTTCACTTCCACGAGGTCGGTGCCCTTGACGCAATCGCCGACGTGGTGGGAGTCGCGGCCGGCTTCACCACGCTCGGCCTCGAGGAGCTGCACGCCAGCCCGGTCGCGCTCGGTTCGGGCAGCGTCCGCACCGAGCACGGTCTCCTTCCGGTGCCACCGCCTGCCGTCGTCGAGTTGCTGCGCGGGGTGCCGACGTTCGGCGGCGACGTTGCCGACGAGCTCGCCACCCCGACCGGCGCGGCTCTGCTCACGACCCTCGTCACCAGCTGGGGCCCGCAGCCGGCGATGACCGTCGAACGTCAGGGGGTGGGAGCCGGTGGACGTGAGGTTTCCGGGCGGCCCAACGTCGTCCGCCTTCTCGTCGGCGAGCCGACCCACTCGTACGCCGAAAACCTCATGCTGGAAGCCAACATCGACGACATGGACCCGCGCCTGTGGCCGTCCGTGCTGTCCCGCCTGCTCGACGCCGGTGCGTCCGACGCCTGGCTGGTCCCCATCGTGATGAAGAAGGGGCGGCCGGCCCACACCCTGTCCGTGCTCGTCGAACCGGACGCCGCGGACGACGTGCGCCGGGGCATCTTCACCGAGACGACGACGATCGGCCTGCGGGAGACCGTCGTCCGCAAGCGAGCCCTCGAGCGCATGGACCGGACGGTGGAGGTCGACGGGCACCGGGTGCGGGTAAAGACGGCCACCCTCGGCGGCATGGTCGTCAACGCCCAGCCCGAGTACGACGACGTGGTGGCGGTGGCCGCGGCGACGCGCCGACCGGTCAAGGCAGTGCTCGCCGATGCAGCCATGGCTGCCCGGGCAGCGGGGCTGGTGCCGTGAACTGTGGTCAGGGCGGCGCGGCCGTGGGTGCGCGCCGGCCACGCACCGGCCAGTTCGAGCGGGCCCGCTCGACCACCGCCGGCCAGTCGACGAGCAGCAACAGAACCGTGACCGCCCAGGCCCAGTAGTCGAGCCCGAGGACCAGCCACGTCATCGTGTGGAGGAAGACGGCGGCCAGGGCGTACAGGACCTTGAGTCTTCGAACGAAGAGGATCACCGGGAAGCTGAGCTCGACCCCGAGGATGAACGCGGCCGACAACTGCGCGGCCCACAGGTTCTCGCCCACCCAGGTGGTCAACTCCGGCCACTGCGGTTCACCGATGCTCGGACCCCACAGCATGATGTAGCGCATGTTCTCGCCGATGACCCAGTCGGGGCCGGAGCGCCACAACTTGTGCAGCCCGGCGATCAGGTAGATCAGCGCGACGATGACCGTCGCCGACCGGATCGGCCAGCCGTACCGGCGGCGGGCGACCAGGTCTCGGAGGTCGCTGACCGCCGGAGCGAGCAGGAACGGCGCCGAGGCCCACAACAGGAGCAGGTCGTTGTGCAAGACCTTGCCGCGGCTGCCTCTCAGGCCCGCGAGCACGAGGTAGCACACCCACGCGATCGCGAAGGCCAGCCGTGGCCGGCGCCGCAGCGCGGCGGCCAGCGCGGCCAGCACCCCCACGACCTGCACCGCGACGATGACCTCGGCCGGCGGCATGCGGTCCAGCCAGCCGAGGATGGCCACCGGGTCGAATAGTGCCGCGGGGGTGTCAGCAAGCTCCCAGTACGGGTAGCGCGCTATCCGAACGCCGATCAGTGCGGACAAGCCCACGTGCACGATCACCAGCCGGGCAGCGGTCTCCGGGCCCCACAACACGTCGTCGGCCCACCGACGCAGCCGGCTCATGGCGCCTGCTCCGGGCCACCACCGTCAGACGGTCGGCAGACGTGCACCGTCTCGAGGTCGTCCACCACCGTCCACGCGCCGTCGCTCTCCACCAGCCGCGCATCGTTGCGGGCGATGCGCAGTTCGGCGAGCCCGGGCTCGACCTCGACGACCGGCTCGAGCAGCGCCTGGCAAACGGCCTCGCTGCGCGTGTCCGGCGCGTCGGGCAGCTCGGCCATCGCCCACTCGGCGTTGCTGTACGGGCGCCCGGGCAGTTCGTCGAGGTCGACCAGCCGGGTCGAGCCATCCGCACCGACGGCCTCGAGCACGTACTGGGTCTGCGTGTCGTCCCGCGCGGCGGAAAACAGCCGCCAGCCGGTCAGTGGCCAGGCCTCGACGCCGATTCCGGCCCCCACGAGGAGCACGAGGAGGACGCCGACCAGCACCCGCGCCGAGCGCGGCGGGTCGTCCGCGGGCGACGCCTCGACGTGGTCCACGCGGTCGGTGGTCACGAGCGGACCCTTTCCTCCGTCGGGGTGGACTCGGTGACGGCCTGTGCCGCCGGGCTCGAGCGCGCGGGCACGTCGCTACCGAGCGAAAGCGCAGCCAACGACAGTGCCAGGACCGTCAGGGTGACGCCGCCGATGATCGCGCCGGAGTCGTTGGCCAGAGTGCCCAGCACTGCAGCGACGTACGCCGCCACCAGCCCGGCTTGCAGCATGGGGAACCGTTGGTGCACGACGGCGAGGGGCCGGCCGGGATAACGGGCCAGGAACACGATGAAGGCAATCGCCACTGGGATCGCCGCGACCCAGAACGACGATGTCGTGACACTCAACATGGCCAGGGCCTTCCGTTCCACCAGGTCGAGCAGCGGATCCAAACCCTCGTTTCCGATCCGCTCGAAGAGCCGGCCGAGGTGTGCCCGCTGGCCTGCGGGCCGCGCCAGGTCGAGCAGCCCGAACGCCGTCACCGCCGCCAACGTCACCAGCCCGGCGACGACCACCGTACGCAGCCGGATGCGTCGCTGGTAGACGAGCGCGACGAACACCAGGATCGCCGGCGTGAAGGCAAGGGTCCCACCCACGTCGGAGCCCCAGACGGGGACCCCGATGACCACGAGCACACCCACGAGCAGCCCGATCGCCGCGAGTCGACGTCCTGGCGACGGCGAGGCAGGGACCAGCATCCCGGCGAGCAGGCAGGACGCGGCCGCAACCTGCCCGAACGCATAGTTGCTTATCCCGTAGAGGCGGGAATTCCCGGTCGCCGAGTAGCCGAATGCGGCGCTGAGACTGAGGTTGGAGCCGGTCATCACATCGAGGAGCGGCACCGCCAGCACCACGACCAGGACGCCGGCCAGCGCGAGTTGCGGCCTCCCCAGCCGGGCCGACACCGCCGTCGCCACGCCCGCGACGCACAAGGCACCGATCACCAGGAACGCCCAGTGGAAGCCCAGGCCGAGGTCTTCGAGCGGAAATGCCCGCACGATGTACGACATCGGCAGCACCGACAGCAGGGTCAGCGCCGCGAAGACGACTGCCCTCTCGAACCTGGGCCATCCGCCCCGGGAGACTGCCACCACCGCGGCCGCGCACACTGCGGCCAACCCGATGACCACGGCCAGAGTCGTCGGGAACAACAGATTCTCGCGGAACCGAGACTGTTCGTTGAACGTCACGAGCCGGTCGACCCGCTCATCGAGCGAGGCGTCGCTGGCAACGAACTCGGCCGGTCGACCCTCCATCGTCACCGGTCGGGACACGTCGAGCAGGTCGAGAACAGTGGGCGCGATGTCGACCAGGGTGAGGAATCCGGACCGCTGGGTGGACGCCGATCGCAGGTAGCCTGCCTCCTGACCGGGCGCCCTCAGGGCCGCGATGGTCAGATCGCGTTCCTCGGCCAGGTTGTACGGCGCGACCAGCAACACCGCGTCGAGATCGGTGTCGACCTCGGCCGTGAGACGGCCCACGAGCTCGTCAGTGTCGGCCAGCGCCTCTGCGAACAGTTCGGCGTACCGCTCCTCGTCGACCAGGTCGTGGTAACGCATGGTCCGGGCCAGGTCGGACGCCTCGACGAGCACCACCCCGCCATCGTGGCCGGCCGGTGCCTGCCAGGCGGCGTCGAACGTCGCCGTCACCTCGTCCAGATCGAGCCGCACACCGAACGGCCGGCTCGGCTCCTCGAGCAACAGGTCGTCGCCGAGCTCGCCGTCGGAGATCACGCCGTCGGCCTTGGCTACCGCCAAGCCAACCTGGCGCGCGAACGTGACGCCCAGGCCGTCGCTGCCGTCCGCGTTGCCGATCGCGACAGTCCCGAGCTCTGCGTCGTCGAGCGTCTCGGCGAGCAGGCCGAGCTCCGCACCGTATGGCTCCTGCTCGTTCGCGGCGAGAAGCGTCGGCCAGGCCAGCGCCACGAACTCGCCGTCCGGCTCGGTTCCCGTGCGCCGCTCGAAGATCTCGCCCGCGGTCGACCCGATCGACTGCTGGTCGACCGCCAGCTGCTGGCCGTCGACCAGCGGATCGGAGGTCGCCCGTGATCCGGCGGAGAGCGTGAGGTAGGCCGCTCCCGGCGTGGATTGAGCCGACACCCCGCGCGGCGCGAGATCCGCCATCGCGGCACCCTCGAGGAACGCCTCGATGTTCGGCAGGTCGTGCTCCTGGACGCCGGCCCAGCTGAGTCCGGGCACCGAGATGACCAGCACCCGTGGGTCGTCGGGGGCCGCGGCCGAGGGCGCCGCCAGGGCAACCGACGACACAGCAGCGATCAGGACCGCGAGTGCACAGGTCGGCCTCACGAGGGTCCCCCGATGTGCCGGGTACGGCGGGACCCAGGGCATCACGCGAGTGTACGGAGCCTTGCCGTCGCGACTGGTCACAGGCGGCCACCGTCTCCGGCGGCGGACGACACCCGAACGCGGCGCGGCTCCTGGCTCATCTTCCGGAGCACCAGCGTGGGTACCACGACGATCAGCATCGTCGCCGGCACCGTGAACGACGAGTCGTTTGCCACGACCCCCAATGTTCCCAGCACGGCGAGTCCGGCGGCTGCGGCCACCGTCGGCTGGTGACGCTCACGCATCCTGGTACCGGGTCCCACGTGCCCGGTCGCCACCAGGGTGGCATAGGCGCTCGCCACCAGGACGAGCATCCCGATCGTCACCCATCCGGTCACGGTCGGGTCACCGAGGCTGGCCTGCCAGCGGCGGCCGAGCGTGGTGAAAACATCGTTCCATCGCCCGGCGAGCAGGTCCTCCCCGAACCGCACCAGGTGCGTCTGTGCTCCGCTGGGCCGTGTCGCGTCGACGACGGCGAAGGCCACCAGCGCGATGCCAGCCGCCGCGGTGAGAGCGCCGACCTCGCGCCAGCCGACTCGGCGGCCCGCAAGCAGCAGGGCGGTTACCCCGAATGCGGGAACCATCGAGATCGTTCCGCCGACGTCGGCGCCCCACATGGGCAGACCTTCGAGCAGGATCACGAACCCGAACAGGGCGACCGCGATCCCCAGCCCCCGCCGTCCGGCCCGATCCACGATCAGCGCAGCGAGCACGATGGTGGCGGCACCGAACAGGGCGAACGCGAAGTTTCCGATGCCGACGAAGCGCCCGGCGATCGCCACCGAATACCCGAACAGGGCGTTGACCTGTAGCGGGGCGCCAACGACCACGTCGACCGCGATCAGGCCCACGATCGTCCCGACGCCCACCAGGGCACCGAGGCCCGGCCGCCGGCGTTCGAGCCACACTGCGCCGGCGACCACGGGCGCGGCGATCGCCGTCACGGCCGCTGCGTAGCCGACCGGATCCGTGCGCACCGCGGCGATCTGACCGGCCAGGAAGGTGGCGGGAACCATGACCAGCGCTCCGATCCCGAACACGACGAGCAGGAACCGGAGCCGCGGCCCAAGCCTCCGGCGCAACCAGGTCGCCGCGGCCAGAGCGGTCAGCGCAACGCTGATGCCGGGGATGAACCACGGCAGAGCCGCGTCATGGAAGCCGGCGGCCTCGGCCGCGTCGGCCAGGCGATCCACCCGATCACCGCCGGGCCGGTGGCCGACCTCGAAAGGACGCCCCTCGATGGAGTCGGGCACATCGGCGCCCAGCAGGGAGAGCACGGTCGGCGCGACGTCGGCAAGTTGCACATAGCCGTCGCGGCGGGTCGTGGCCGACCGGAGCAGTCCGGGCTCGATGCCCGGTGCGCTTGCGGCGGCCATGCCCAGCCCCGGGGACGCCGCCGACGAGACGGGAGAGAGCACGATCACGGCGTCGCGGTCGGCGTCCACACGCTCGAGAAGGTCACCCAGCAGCGCGTCGGCTTCAGCCAGGGCCTTCCCCCACAACGCGTCCTGTTGAGCCTGGGTGGCGCGCGGACGGTAGGCCACCGTCCGGCTGAGGTCGGAGGCCTCGACCAGCACCACGCTTTGGGTGCCGTCCACCTCGTCCGACAGCCACACCTCGTCGAACTCGGCGAGCACCTGGCCGCGGTCCAGGCGCATGCCGAAGGGCGCGGCCGAGTCGTCGGTGAGCAGCGAACGGCCTACCGCTCCCTTCGGCACGATGCCGTCGAAGTCGACGAGCATGGTGGCGGCCCCCCGGGAGTATGCACCGTCGGGCGGCGGATCGCCGCTGACGAATCCCTCGGAAGCATCGGCATTCGCGATCACTGCGCGGTCGACTCCGGCGTCGGCAAGTGCGTCGCCCAAGATGCCGACGTCGGCCCCGAAGTCGGACTCGTCGTTGATCAGGCGCGCTCCGCCCATCGCGAGATAGGCGATGCCGTTCGGAACGTGGCCCAGACGTCGCTCCAGGATCTCGGCGCTGGACACGCCGCGATAGCTCTCGTCCGGGTCGACGGCGACCGCCGTGTCGATCAGCGGCGCCAGCGCCCGGGTGCCGGCACCGAGAGTGAGGTAGGCATCGGTGCTGCTCGCGTCGTCGAGCCTGATCCGGGTCGAGATGTCGCCGATGGCGGCGTGCTGAAGGAAGTCCTCCAGATGGGGCAGGCCGGCGTCCTTCACGTCGGCCCACGCCACGCCCGGGAGTGACACGACGAGCACCCGGTCGACGGGCTCGGCGGAGAGATCCGCTCCGCCCGGCGCGCCACAGCCGCTCACCAGCACGAGCAGCGCGACGCCCGGCAGTCCCCAGCCGCGACGGACGAGTCGGCGAGCAGTCATCACGGCGTCGCCGCCGGCGGCAGGTCCGGCGCCTGGTCGAGGAGCACCGGAGTGGACCGGTGCCGGGGACTGAGCCCGCGCCGTACCCCGAGAACGTAGTACCCGCCGACGAGAGCCAGCCCTCCAGCGGCGGCACCCACGAGGACGCCGGCGAGGCTCGCAACTCGGCTCGGGTCGGACCCGAGCACCGCCTCGCTCGCCGCCCAGGCCGCCAGGCCGACGCCGATCGACATCACCGCGATACGCACGATCACGGCCGGAAACATCGAGGCCCCGGTGCGGCGCGCCAGTCCCACGGCCAGCACGATCGCGCCCACCACGTATGCGGCGGAATGGCCCAGTCCCATCACCGCCACCCGGACCGTTCCGTCGAGGAGGACGGCACTCATCGCCATCACGACGATCCCGACCGCGGCGGCGACGAGCGAGACGATGCCCGGCGTGCGGCTCTCCCCGAGCGCGTAGTACCCACGCGCCAGGAGCAGGAAGGCGCTGTACGCGTACAGGCCTACGGCAAGCCCGGCCACCGCGCTGGCCAGCAGGTCGCTCTGCGTCTCGCCGAACGAGACCAGTCGCATCCCCGGCGATGCCAGGGCGATCATCGCCGCACTGACCGGGAGCGTGAGCAGCGCCATGCGCTCGAGCACCCACCGCAGCGATGCGCCTACCCTGGCCAGACCGGCCTCTCGAGCCTCGTCGACCAGCTCCGGGAGGATCGCGGTGTGCAGAGGCTGGGCCAGGACGGCGTACGGAGCCAGGAAGATCACCCAGCCGACCTGGTACGCAACGACCCCACCCTCGACGCCGGCCCCGACGACGACCGCGGCGCCCAGCAGCAAACCGGCGCCGGTGTGCAGTACTGAACCCCACCCGGCGTGCCGGAGTACGGCCTTCACCCGCGGATCGCCGCGCGGGCGCCTGGGCCGCAGCCGGAAGCCCGATGCGGCGCAGGCAGCGAGAAGCACGCCGACGAAGGCGACCACTCCGCCGGTGCCCGCCGCCACCAACAGCAGCGTCTCCCCCGTGGACAGGTCGAGACCCGGGTCCGGTCCGGCCACGGCCCGGAAGGCGACCAGACACGCGATCATGATCACCGTGTTGCCGATCGGCGCCGCGGCGGTGACCGCAAAGCGTCGCTTCGCGTAGAGCACGGCGGTCGCCACTGCTCCGGCGGCGTACAGCAAGACCTGAGGCACGAAGAACCGGAGAAGGTAGGTGACCAGCTCCTGCTGTTCGGCCGCGATGTCGGGATCGACGCCGATCGTCAGAGCTTGCGCGAGCAGCGGCGCCCCGACCACTCCGGCGACCGTGATCGCCCCGAGGACGGCGAGCGCCACAGCGAGCACTCCACCGGCCACTTGCTCGGCGCCGGCCGCGTCGTCGCGGTCGAGCAGGTCGACGAACGCCGGGACGAGCACCGCGGAGAGCGCACCGGCGGCCAGCAACTCGAAGATCACGTTGGAGACGGAATTCGCCGACTGGAACGCGTCGCCCAGCGAGGTGGTGCCGAGCACGGCCGCCACCACCAGGACACGCACGAAGCCCAAGGTCCGCGACACTGCGGTGACGGCTCCCATGCCCGCAGCCGCGCGCGCTGTAGTGGAGCGCCGGTTCACGGGCCGCTTCGGGCGTGACCCGGCACCATCACCGGGTCTGCTGCGGACTGTGGCAACGTCGTGCCGACGACTGGCTTGGACACGGCGGCGAGCCTACCGGCCACGGCGCTTCGCACGTCCGGCGAGCAGCCGCGGCGAAGTCTCGTACCCTCTGGTTCGTGACCGAGATGATCCTGCGCGGCGCCGACTCCGAGGTCGGCCGGCTTCGCACAGTCCTGCTGCACCGCCCCGGACCCGAGTTGCAGCGGCTCACCCCCCGCAACAACGACAAACTCCTCTTCGACGGCATCCCGTGGGTCGGCCGAGCCCAGGACGAGCACGACGCCTTCGCGCAGACGCTGAGCGACCATGACGTCCAGGTGCTCTACCTCACCGACCTGCTGGCCGGCGCGCTCGAGCACGAGGCTGCGCGCGCGGAGTGCATCGAGGCCGTCCTGGCCGACCCGCGGCACGGTGACACGCTCCGCCACATCCTGCGCAGCCACCTCCAGGGCCTGCATCCGGAGGACCTCGCCCTCGCGCTCACGGCCGGGCTCGCCCATGAGGAGCTGCAGACCGGCCGCGGCCTGGCGTACGCGCTCATGGACCGGCACGACTTCGTCGTCGACCCGTTGCCGAACCTGCTGTTCACCCGCGACTCGAGCGTCTGGGTGCGCGACCGGGTCGCGGTCACGAGTCTCGCCATGCCGGCCCGCCGACGCGAGACCACGTTGACGCGGGCCATCTACACCCATCACCCGCGGTTCGCCGGCGCCCCGCATGTGTACGAGCCCGGCCTGGAGCACCTCGAAGGCGGTGACGTCCTCCTCCTCGCGCCGGGCGTGATCGCGGTCGGGACCGGCGAGCGCACGACCCCGGCAGGTGTCGAGCGGCTGGCGCGAAACGTCTTCGCGGCAGAGCTGGCCCACACCGTCCTGGCCGTACCGATCGCCCAGGAGCGCGCGACCATGCACCTGGACACGGTATGCACGATGGTCGACGTCGATGCGGTCGTGATGTACCCCAAGGTGGCCGACGAACTGACCGCGATCGGGCTCACTGCCGGCGAGGACGGCACCGTCGAGGTGGCGGAGCCCGCGCCGTTCCTCGTCGCCGCGGCGAAGGCGATGCGCATCGACACGCTGCGGATCATCGACACTGGGCTCGACCCGGTGACTGCGGAGCGCGAGCAGTGGGACGACGGCAACAACACGCTCGCGATCGGTCCTCGCCTGGCCGTGGCCTACGAGCGCAACACCGAGACCAATGCCCGGCTGGAAGAGGCCGGGATCGAGGTGCTGCGGATTTCCGGCAGCGAGTTGGGATCGGGGCGAGGCGGACCGCGGTGCATGTCTTGCCCGGTCAGGCGCGACCCACTACTAGACTGATGTCCGGGATGTGAGGATCCGCACAGAAGAAGTTCCCTTCACAACTTCCGCTGCGGCGCGCTCCCGGGGTAATCTTTCGAGGGCTCCGGTCGCTCTTGTTTCCCCCGTCAAGAGCGGCCGGGGTTCTTACGTCCCGCGTTGTACGCGCTCTCACGGTCCGTGTTCGGCTACCGGATCGTCACCTGACGGTTGGTGAAACCCGCTCGTGCACGCCGTTCGTCGGGGCTCAAGGGGGTCGAGTCGGCGACGGCCTTCGCGAGCCGGTCCGCCAACATCGCCGCCGGCTCCTCGACGGCCTCGGCCGCCGTTCCACGGACCAGGTCCCAGACTGGTACCAGCCGGCCGAGTGCCCTGAACGTCCCGAGTAGGCGGGTGCCGTCGCCGAGAGCGTCCTCCGCCCGTGCGTGCAGGCGGGCGAGGCCGTCGAGCAGGGCCTCCTCGTCGTAGGGCATGACCCAGCGCAGCTGGTCGCGCTCGGCGAGCCGGCACCAGTACGCCGCCTCCACGCCGTCGAGCCGAACGGCCGGCAGCGCGGCGGCGTTGGCCTGCTCGATGGCTGCGCGGACGTCCGCACCCGTGCCGGCGGCTTCGTCCAGCCAGAAGTCGAACCCTTCGTGAACGGTCACCTCGAACGGCGCCGAGGTGTCGATCAGGTCCTGCAGCCGGGGAGCATTCGTCCTGGCTAGCTCCGGCGACACCGACGTGCCCGGCTCGGCGTCGAGTGCCGCGATGAGCGCACCGCCGAGGTCGGCGCTCGGGTCGGCGGTGGAGGTCGATGTCTGCAGCCCCAGCACGATCGTGCCCTCCGCACGTACCAACGCCGGCACCGCCATGGGGAGCAACGTCGCGGCCAGCACGTCGCGGCCCGCATGTGGACCGGTGAGCCGGACCGGTGCCGTGGCCGCGGACACGATCTCGCGCATGGCGATCCAGTCGCCCTCGGCCGGCAGACCGTCGAAGGGCCGTGGGACGTATGCACGCTCCGCCGCATGCACGCGCTTGCCGTGGCAGACCTTGTACCGCTTGCCTGAGCCGCACGGGCACGGTTCACGGGGGCCGACGACCGGGACATCGGCCGGTACAGGCTTCTTGGTCGCGGCCGACGGGCCGGGCTTCGCGGTCGTTCTGGACTTCGCCACGAGCGACGAGCCTAGCGGCGTGGCACGGCCGTGCGGGCCACGGCGAGTCAGGCAGAGACGACCGCGTAGACGGTGACCAAGGAGTCCGAGCCGATGACGCCCCACTCCCGCGCGATCGCGTCGACGATCGCCAGCCCACGGCCGTGCGTGGCCGCGAGAGGCGCGTGCTCGACGTGTGGCCGGTGCTGACTGCTTCCACCGTCAGTGACCGCGACCCACACCTGCTCGTCGGTGACGGACCACCCCAGCCGGATGCGGCCCCGACCATCGGTAGCCGGAAAGGCTCGCGCGTGGCGGATGGCGTTGGCGACGAGTTCGCTCACCACCAGCAGACAGTCCTGGATCAGGTGGTCGGGAAGACCACGAACGGCCAAGTCATCGCGCACGACATGCCGAGCGGCAGTAACGCTGCTCGGCGTGCTGGCGAACTCAGCGGTCGGGGCGCTGCCCTTGGTGGCCACGCGGCCCACGGCAACTCCCTCCCGGTGGACCACACTCGTTCGTCTTGTCCCCATTGCGGCGGGTGTCAAACCCGGGCCAGGTGACCTCCGTCATGGGCGGACGCCCCTCCACGTCACGTCCCATTTGCCCGAGTCTTCGATGCATCCCTACCTAGATGGGGGTTCGGCCGCTAAATTGTAGGCGCGCCTGAGGGGAATCACATGTGGACTGACTCACGCACGCCAGACGAGGCAGCGCCGCGAGTGGTCGTCGACGACACAGGTCGTGCGGACCTTGTCGACGAGATCGAGCATGCACACCGTGGCCTGCCGAAGGACGGGAACGGGGCCGGCCCGCAGGTAGACGACCTTGTCTTGAATGCACCGCGTCGGGAGATGCCACGTAACGCGCCCGACTTCGCGAATGGCTCGACGACGACATCGGGTGCCTTATTCGGTGCTGCCGAACTGAACGTCGACGACGGTTCTGCTCGGGCCGTCCATGACACCGTAGAACTCGACCGCGTGGGACCGCCGCTCGACGACGACGCCGGGACGTTGGCGACGGAGGACGACTCGACGTACCTCGACATCGAGGCGTTGCGCGAGAGCATGGCGCTCGCCGAAAGGGACCGGGATCGCCTGGGGAAGGAGTTCTACTCCCTCTTTTTCGCGTCCGACCCGGACCTGCGGGAGCTCTTTCCGGCCGGGATGGAGGCGCAGCGGTCCCGCTTCGTGGGCGCGCTGGTCCGCATCGTCGGCAGCGTGGACGACCGGGCCACCCTGGTGCCGTACCTCAAGGCGCTCGGGCGGGACCACCGCAAGTTCGGCGTCGTCAGCCGGCACTACGGGACTATGGGCAACGCCCTGATCCTGGCGCTGCGCCGGGTTCTGGGTGAGCACTGGACGCCGCGCTACGAGGCCGCCTGGACCGAGGCGTTCGATGCCGTCGCCTTGATCATGGTCAAGGGGGCCGACGAGGACGCCGTGATCTCGCCGCCCTGGTGGGACGCCGAGGTCGTGTTCCATCGCCGGGTGCTCGATGACGTCGCCGTCATCCAGGTGCGACCGCACACGCTGTACCCGTACCGGCCCGGGCAGTACTGCTCCCTGACGATGGCTCGCCGGCCGAAGATGTGGCGCTCGTACTCGATGGCTAGCGCTCCGCGCGACGACGGCCTGCTGGAGTTCCACGTCCGAGCCGTTGGTGGTGGCTGGGTCAGCAGTGCTCTGGTGTGGAAGACGGAGCCGGGTGACATCGTTCGGCTCGGCGCGCCCCAGGGGTTCGACCTCGCGAACCCCAGGTCCGAGCACGACATGCTGTGCATCGCCGGTGGCACGGGAATCGCTCCCGTGCTCGCGGGACTGCAGGAACTCGAGCACCGTCAGGACGGCCGACGGGTGCACGTCTTCTACGCGGGGCGTGACCGCGACCGTCTCTACGCGCTGCCGCACCTGGAGTCGATCGGCGTCCGCTACCGCCGGCTCACCGTCGTGCCGGTTGTCTCGCCCGACGGGCCGGAGGACCGCAGTTCCGACGTCATGGGCAACGTCGTCTCGTCGTACGGCGACTGGCGACGGCACTCGGTCTATGTGGCCGGGCCGACGAACATGGTTCAGACGACGCTCGATCGGCTGCGCGAGCAGGGCATCCCCGAAAGCCACATCGTCTTCGACGACTACGGCATCTCCTGACCCGTCCAGCGCAGTCAGGCGGACGAGGCGACAAGCCTCGGACCGGGAGCGGGCCGGCGCTCGCGTCAACCGTGTTTACGTAGGTACGTACCGAAATGCGGCACGGTAAATGCGATCGTGCCTCGTTCTGCGGAGTACACCAGCCCCTTCTTGATCAGCGAGTCGCGGGCGGGGGACAGCGACGACGGCTTGCGTTCCAGGTGTACGGCGACGTCACCCGTCGGCACCGCGCCGTCCGTGGTCTCCGAGAGCGCCGCCATGGCACGCAGGTAATCGCGTTCGGCCGGCGTGGCGCGCTCGTAGCGCGAGCCGAAGAAGCCGACGGCCAGCTCAGCCTCGGCCTCGGGTGAGGCCACCAGCACGTCGGCGACCGTGACCGGGCTGCGCAGTGCGTGGTCCCAGGTCACCTTGCCGTAGGCCTGCACGAAGTACGGGTAGCCCTCGGTGGCCGCGTACAACGCCTCCAGCGCGGCATTCTCGAAGGACACGTCCTCCTCGGCCGCCGGAGCCTCCAATGCCTGGTCCGCGGCGGCGCGGTCGAGCCGGTCGATCCGGACGTAGCGGAACAGCCGCTCGGAGTAGGACTTCGACGCCGACAGCACTGCCGGCAGGTGCGGCAGTCCCGCGCCGACGACCACCAGCGGGAGCCCTTGTTGGGACAGCTCGTGGCAGGAGGCGCACAGCGCCGACACGTCCGGCTCGGTTACGTCCTGCATTTCGTCGACGAACACGGCGATCCCGACACCGACGTCGCGGGCCACGCCGGCGGCGTCGACGAGCAGTTCGACCAGGTCGACCTCGATGTCACCGGTGTCGGCCCGACCGGACGTCGCGGCAACATCGATGCCGGGCTGCCAGCGCTCGCGGAGCTTGGCTCCGTCGCGGTTCGAACGCAGGGCGAAGGCCTTCAGGACCCCGAGGAACGCCTCGACGCGGCTGGGATCGCGATGCCGGGGCGCGAGTTCGCGGACCGCCATGTGCAGCGCGCCGACCAGCGGCCGTCGCAGCGACTGGTCCGGACGCGCCTCGATCTTGCCGGTCCCCCACAGCCGCCCGATCGCCTGCGACCGCAGCGCATTGAGCAGGACGGTCTTGCCGACGCCTCGCAGCCCGGTGAGGACCAAGCTGCGTTCGGGCCGCCCGCGGGCCACCCGTTCGAGCACCACATCGAACTGCTCGAGTTCGCGGTCGCGGCCGGCCAGTTCCGGCGGGCGCTGGCCGGCGCCGGGGGCGTACGGGTTGCGCACCGGATCCATGATCGGACCCTATTAGCCGATCTAGCGGCAGCAGTAGATTTCGCTAGACACCGGCAGACGGCGTGTCGTGCTTCCTCGGCTATGGCCGTCCCAGGGCGTCGATTCGGGCCAGCTCGTCGTCGTCGAGCGAGAACCCGAAGACGTCGAAGTTCGCGTCGATCCGCTCCGGTCGCGCGGACTTCGGGATCACCACGAAGCCGCGGTCAAGGTGCCAGCGCACAATGACCTGGGCGGACGTGACGTCGTGGTCGGAGCCGATCTTGACCAGCACCGGGTCGTCGAGCCGGCTGGCGCGGAACGGGCTGTACCCCTCGAGAACCACGTCACGTTCCCGAAGCTCGGCCCAGCGTCGGGCGTCGAACAGATGCGGCGACCATTCGATCTGGTCGACCTCCGGAGCGACGCCCGTGGCTTCGATGAGCTCGTCGATCTGGACCGCGCTGTAGTTGCTGACCCCGATGGACCGCGCCGCACCCGCCTTCTGCACCTCGACGAACTCGCGCCACGTCGCGACACCGGCCCGACGCCCCGGCGGCCAGTGGATCAGCCACAGGTCGACGTAGTCCGTACCCAGTGCCCGAAGACTGGCCTCGATCGTCTGCCGCTCGCGGCCGACGTTGCGAGGCTGCAGCTTCGTGGTGATGAACACGTCGCCACGGGGTACGCGGCTGTCTGCCAGGGCCCGGCCGACCTCAGCCTCGTTGCCGTACATCGTCGCGGTGTCGATGTGCCGGTAGCCGACGTCGAGCGCGTGGCGGACGGCTTCGTAGCACGTCCGGCCTCGCATCTGCCATGTCCCCAGACCGATCAGCGGCATCGACCCGCCGCTCGGGAGACTCACGTTCAGGTCACTCATCTCATCTCATTTCAGCAGTCGTGACAGGCGCCGGTCCGCCAACGGCTTCCCGCCGGTCTGACAAGTCGGGCAGTACTGGAGGCTGGAGTCGGCGAACGACACCTCACGAACGATGTCGCCACAGACCGGGCACGGTTCGCCGGCACGACCGTGCACCCGCATCCCGGCCCGCTTGGAGTCCTTGAGGTCGCTGGCGGCCAGGCCCTGCGAGCGCTCCACCGCATCGCGCAGGGTCTCGACGATCGCCTCGTGCAGCACGGAGACCTCTGCGTCGGTGAACGTCGACGACGGGTGGAACGGCGAGAAACGTGCGACGTGCAGAACCTCGTCGGAGTACGCGTTGCCGATCCCCGCGATGACGGACTGATCGCGCAGCACGCCCTTGACCTGCGAGCGCCCAGCCGCATCCAGCAACGCCCGCAGCCGATCGGTTGTGAACTCGTCCGAGAGGGGGTCGACACCCAGCCGCGCGATACCGGGGATCTCGTCCACGTCGCGCACGACGTAGACGGCCAGCCGCTTGCGGGTACCGGCCTCAGTCAGGTCGAAGCCCGCACCACTGACCAGGTGCAACCGCAGCGCCAGCGGGCCCTTGCCCGGCTTGAGGGGCTTCGGCGAGAGACTCTCGCTCCAGCGCAGCCAGCCGGCCCGGGCCAGGTGGGTCACCAGGTGCAGCCCGTCGCAGTCGACGTCCACGAACTTTCCGTGCCGCGTCACGGCCGTGATGGTGAGGCCTGCCAGGGCTGTGACGGGTGGGTCGTACGTCTTCAGCACGCTGATCGTCGCGACGTCGACGCGGGCGACGACCTGGCCGATGGCGCGCTCGCGGAGAAACGTGGCCAGTGCCTCGACCTCTGGCAGCTCCGGCATGACGCCATGGTTTCACGACGGGCTGGAAGGACCGGCGTTCGTTCGCCTGCGGCGGACGTCCCCGGCTGTCGGGTCCACGCCGCGCGCGAGGATCTTCACGGCACCTACGAGCGCGGCGCGGGGAGCCTGCTGCCATCTCTGGTCGATGCTGAGTTGTAGTGGCACGGTCTGGGGGGAGCCCTCGGCGAATTCAGGGACAGGAGGGCCGTGGTCGCGGCTCGTGTGCGCCACGCCCTGATCCCCTGGTCGTCGATCCGCTGGTATTCCGCCGTTTCGAGCCAGGCCTGCTCGTTGGGCCCTTGCGATGCCTGAGACCACGGCAGCTCGGTCAGCCAGG
>JBKPCP010000044.1:0-14725 GCA_046727475.1 Actinomycetota bacterium
GCTGCGCCCGCCACTTCTTGCGACGCAACCAACCCGACGACGGCTGACAGGCTGCAGTACTGCTCCTAGGCAAGCAGGTCGGCTATCGCCTGCCCGAGCTCAGGGTCGTCAGACGGATCGCGCCAGGTGACGATCGTCGTACGACCGACGAGTTTCCGCTGAGCCTCGGCGATGGTCGGGGTGTTGGCCACGACCAGCAGGCGAGCTCCGGCCGGCAGGACGCCGAGCAGTCGCTCGATGGTCTCGGTCGAGATCGGATCGGTCGGGCCCAGCCGCCACTTCGTCTCGAGGTACGCGGGCCGGTCGTCCTTCATCAGCACGAAGTCGGCCACGTCTCGGCTGCGTACGGTCCGCCGAACGACATGGATACCCGGCGCGAGGCGGCCCAGGGCGTACTCGACCGCGTCGTCGTAGATCTCGGCGGGATGTCGGGACACACGGCCGGTGCGTTCTAGCGCGTCGAGTCGCCCGCGCAGCGTCTGCAGTTCCCGCAGCGTGGAGGGCGGTTGGTCGGACTCCCGCGCGGAGCGGATCTGCGACTCGACCGTCTCGTAGACCTCCTGCCACGACGCCTCGGTGCCGTACGCGGCGACGCGGCTCGGCCAGCGCCCGATCGCCGCCACGGCACCCGCCGCCGCACTCGCGGCCCATCGGTCCAGCGCGAGGACGATCTCGCCCAGCTCAGTGCCGCCTTTGGTCAGTTCGCATACCGCCGCCGCTGGGGTGGCTACAGGCGTCGGCGGACGACATGTGCGCGCTGGAACTCTCACAGGCGGGCGGCTAGGGCGTTGGTCGAGATCCCGGCCAGGCTGTGGTGCAGATCATGGCTCAGTTGCTTCGAACGGGCACGGGCGCGGGCGCGACCCGCTCGCCGGCGGCCTGGCGCGGGCGGCCGAGGAGCACAAGCGCCAGTGCCACGCCGATCCCGGCCAGCACGACGCAGGCCGCGAAGGCTGACTGGAAGCCCTCGTTGAGCACGACGAGCGGGTTGGCACCTTCGTTGGCCGCCAGGAAGTCTTCGGAGCGGGAGACCGCAACCGTGGAGACGATTGCGACGCCGAGCGCGCCGCCGATCTGTAACGCGACGTTGCTGAGGCCCGAGGCGAGCCCCGATTCGCGCTCGGCGACGCCCGCGAGCGCGGCGACCGTGGCGGTCACAAAACCCAGACCGATCCCGAGGCCGCAGACCAGCAGCCCGACGAAGATGTCGCCGAAGTAGCTGCCGCCGACCGAGACCTGGGTCAACAGCAAGGAACCGCCGCCCATCAGCGTTCCACCGGCGGCCGCGACCGGGCGGAAGCCGACCCGTAGCACGATCGCCTGGCCGACGATCGACCCGACGACCACCATGACCGCAAGGACGACGGTGCCGAGCCCGAACTTGACCGCCGAGTAGCCGAGCACCTGCTGCGCGTAGAGCGTCAGGATGAACGGCACGCCGTACGCGACGGCGCCGAACACGAGCATCACAAGGTTTGCCGCGACGAGCGTGCGCGAGCGCAGCAGGCGCAGCGGCACCAGCGGCGCACGGTGGCGCGATTCGATCATCGCGAAGACAGCAAGCAGCACGGCCGAGCCGGCGAACAGGAGGATCGTCTGTGCATCGCCCCAGCCGACGTCGGGCGCCTCGACGACCGCGTAGACGAGCAGGACGAGCGCGCCCGTGATCGTCATCGCCCCGGCGGCGTCGAAGCTTCGCCGCGTCAACGCGGCCCGGCTCTCGCGCAAGAGCACGGGCGACAGCGCGACTGCGGCCAAGCCGAGGGGGATGTTGACGAAGAAGATCCACTCCCAGCCGGGGCCGTCGACGAGCGGGCCGCCGATCAGCCATCCCGCGGTGGCGCCGATGCCGGCCATCCCGCCCCAGATCCCGAGCGCCTTGTTCCGCTCGGAGCCCTCGGGGAACGTCGTGGCGATGATCGAGAGGGCGGTCGGGGTCATGATCGCGGCACCGACGCCCTGAAACGCGCGGGCCGCGATCAACGCGTCGTCCGACCAGGCGAGCCCGCACAGCAGCGAAGCGGCCGTGAACAACACGACCCCGACCATGAACACGCGCCTGCGCCCGAGCAGGTCGGCGGCCCGTCCACCGAGCAGCAGCAGGCCACCGAAGCTGAGCGCATAGGCGCTGATCACCCACTGCAGACCCTGCTCCGAGAAGCCGAGGTCGGCTCCGATGGACGGCAGCCCCACGATCACGATCGAGCCGTCCAGGATCACCATCAGGAAGGCGCCGCACAGCAGCGCGAGCGCCCCCCAGCGCCGGGGATCAGGTGCTGTTTCCTGCATCACAAGTCCTTTCGATTGTTGATTCATTTAGGCACCGGTCACCGGAATGGCTCTGTCTGCGATCTCATTTGTTGATCCCATTTGTCCTCGTACTTGATTAGTCGGTGATGCTGCCGGCGCTGAGATTGGCGACGGTTGCGGTCATGGGACCGGTGCGGTCGGAGGCGATGAAGGCCGCGGTGTCGGCGACTTCAGCGAGAGTGGGGACCCGCTGAGCAGCGGGTATAAGGGCGGGCGCGGCTATCAGTGTGACGATCACACCCGAGCCCGGCCGCGTAGCCGCTAGTCGTCCAGGCTGCCCATGGTCAAGTTCACGATCGTTCCCGTCATCCCGCTCGCCTTATCGGAGGCCATGAAGGCCGCCACGTTAGCCATCTCTTCGAGCCTCATGAGCCGTCGCGGGTGGGTCCTGCTTGCGAGCAGCTCCTTGAACTGTTCCCAGGTCATTCCCGATGCCTCGGCGCGAGATTCGAAGAAGCGTCTCCTTGATCCGACCGATTCCGGCATCGCCTGTGGTCGCAGACCGACCACGCGGATGCCCTGAGGTGCGAGCTCGGCGGATAGATCGCGAGTGAGTGCCTCCATGGCGGCCTGCGCCGCACCGTAGCCTCCCACCAATGGGAGGCCCGTCCGCGAGTGGAGTGTGGTGACTCTCATGATCACCCCTGATTTGTTCGGAACCATCCGCCGGGCCGCCAGGCGCGCGGTCAGGAAGTACGATCTCGTGTAGGCCGCTATCGGCAGGGAGAACCGCTCGACATCCAGCTCGACCAGAGGCACACCCAGGATCGTCGAATCCGTGCTCCCGACCGCGTTGAACGAGATATCGACGCGGCCTGCCTTGTCGATCACGGACTGTAGATGTCCGTCCACAGCCTGCTCGTCGAGAGCGTCGACCTCCGCCGCCTCGGCGGATCCGCCGGCGGAAACGATGTCCTTGGCGACGGCTTCGACCGGTGCCAGGTGGCGCCCGGTGACGAACAGCTTGGCCCCCTCGCGCGCAAAGGCGAGTGCGGCAGCACCGCCGATCGCGCCTCCGGCTCCGTAGATCACCGCAACCTTGTCCTTCAGCATCATCTCTTGGTTCCCCTTGCGTTCCCGGGTGCTGGCACCCTTCAGAGCCGTCGATGATGTAGACACCGCGACGTCCGGAGAGTGGGCGCCCACCAACCGCCCAGTTCGCCCCTCGACCGGTGTCTATACAGGATGGAAGTGCGACAAGGTGCGGGAAGAAGGTGACGCGACGGTGGGGGTGGTGACCGCCGACCTGATCTCAAGGGCGCGGGCTGGGGACGGCGACGCGTTCCAAGAGCTGACCGAGCCGCACCGCCGAGAGCTACAGGTGCACTGCTACCGGATGCTCGGATCCTTCCAGGACGCAGAGGACGCGCTCCAGGACACGCTACTGACCGCCTGGCAGGGCATCGGAGGGTTCGAGGGCCGCGCCTCGATCCGCACCTGGCTCTACCGGATCGCCACAACCCGGTGCCTCAACGCGCTTCGTGCGGCCAGCCGACGCCCCGCCAAGGAGTGGGACATGCCCAAGGTTGAGCCGCCCGAACCGACCCGGCTCGGCGAACTCCCATGGCTCGAGCCATATCCCGACGCCCTCCTCGAGGGGGCGATCGACGTTCCGCTCGGCCCCGAGGCCCGCTACGAACAGACCGAATCCATCTCCCTGGCCTTCGTGACCGCACTTCAGGTCCTGCCGCCTCGCCAGCTCGCCGTCCTCATCTTGCGCGACGTACTCGGATTCCACGCCAACGAGGTGGCCGACATGCTCGACTCGACCGTCGAGTCGGTCAACAGCGCCCTCAAACGGGCCCGCGCCAGCCTGCAACGCCGGCAGCCGCCTACCGCCGAGCACGAACCGGCTCCCGCCCCCGACTCACCCTCCGAACAGACGCTCGTGGCGGAGTTTGTCCGCGCCTACGAGTCCGGGGATCTGGACGCGCTGGTCGCCTTGCTCACCGACGACATCTTCGTCGCCATGCCGCCGATTCCCCTCGAATACCAGGGCCGCGACGTCGTGGCCCGCCTCTTCGCCAGCATCTTCGGCTCAGGCAGGAGGGTTGACCTCGTCCCGACGCGAGCCAACGGTCAGCCGGCGTTCGGGGCCTACCTGCGCGCCTCCACCGGCATCCGCCATGGAACCGGCCTGTTCGTCCTCACCCTCACCGGCGACCGCATCTGCGCCTTCACCCGCTTCGACAACAGCGTGCTCCCATGGTTCGGGCTGCCGCGATCGCTCCCAAGCCGATAGGCAGCTTCCGCGTGCGCTTTGCATTACCGATGTGAACGCCGCAACGACAGAGGCCGGGCTCGTCGCGGCAACACCGTGGCGGCGGTGCGCGACCGGGGTTTCGGCCGCGCACCGCGTGCCACTCGTCGGCGAAGGCCCTCGGTGGTGTGGTGCTCTCTTTGTCGTGGTTAGGACGGGGCGGTGGTGTCGCCGGCGGGTGCCTCGAACTCCAGGTATTGCTGCAGCCAGTATGGCGTGGCCACGTGGTCGGCCGCGGGTGCCTCGAACTCCAGGTATTGCTGCAGCCAGTAGGGCGTGGCCACGTAGTCGGCGGCGGGTGCCGACGCCTCGGATGAGGTGCCGGTTCGGGTGGTGTCGGCGATGGCCAGGACGGCGAGCGCGATCGCTGCCAGGACGGCGATGACGACGGCGACGGCGGGTGCCGGCAGGCGGTAACGGCCGACGGAGACGGTGTTGATGGACATGGTGCTTCCCTTTCTCTCTTTGTGTCGTCCAGCGGTTTGCTGGACGGGGAACTGGTGGGCCGCTGGTGGAGGTCGCGGTGGACGCGGCACGGTCGGCGGATGCGGGACGCTCAGGGCTTGCGGGCCACGGCGATGAGGTACTCCCAGTCCACGGCCAGAGTGTCGTCGGTGGCGTGGTTCGCGGTTGCGGCCAGGGCGGCCAGGTCGTCGCGCAGCGCGTGACGACCGTCCGGGGACAGCCGTTCGGCGGCCTTCCTGGTCGGGCCGTAGTGGCTGAGGAAGAAGTCGGCGAAGAAGCCGGGCGTGGGGAACCGCTGGGTCACGGTTGCGGTGCTGAACGTCAGTGCGGTGACTCGGTCGCCGAGCAGGTCGCGGATGCCGTCCTCGGTGCCCCACCGCGTGGGCGGCTGTGCGCCGGGCGGCGGCGCGGCATGCTTGCCGACGGTCGCCAGGAGCCGACCGATGAACCCGGTCGGTGTCCAGCTCGCGATGCCGACGCGTCCCTCCGGCTTGCACACCCGGACCAGCTCGCCGGCCGCCCGTGCATGGTCGGCCGTGAACATGACGCCGATGGACGACAGCACCGTGTCGAACGAGCCGTCCGGGAACGGCAGGCGCTCGGCGTCGGCCTCCCGGAAGTCCACCGTGAGTCCTTCGGCCGCCGCCCGCCGATCGGCGGTGGCGAGCAGCGCGGGCACGTAGTCGATGCCGGTGACTTCGCAGAACTGACGGGCCGCCGCGATCGCGACGTGTCCTGTGCCGGTTGCGACGTCGAGGACGCGTGACCCTGGTCGCAAGCCGACCGATTCGACGAGGTTCTCGGCGAGGGGAACGGTCAGCCGCGCGACCTTCGTGTAGTCGCCACTGCTCCATGTCTGCTGCTGCTTGACCTTGATGTCGTCGAACGTTGTCGTGCTGGTCATGGTGATCATCCCTTCGGGTCGGTGCCAGTTCGCGCACGCGTCTGGCCTGCTCGGCCGCCTCTGACGGCCGCGCGGTCTGGGTGTGGGGTGGTGGTTGCCGGTGCTCAGTCCGGTGGGAGGGGGTAGGGCGCGATGACCGGGAGGTACGGCTCCGGGTCGCCGCGCCAGTCGTACGAGCGGATCTCCCGGGCGCTCCGTCGTCCCGCGATCGCACGGAACAACGCATGTCGGTCCGCAGTGAGGGTTGCGGCCGGCTCCCCGTCGCCGAGGACCCACTCCCGCGTACCGTCGCGCAGCCGCAGCGCCGGAAGCCCGTGTCCGACGATGCGCTGGTGCAGCCAGTGCCGGTACGCCCTGAAGCCCAGGCGTGTCACAGCAGGGCCGGCCTCCGCATCGGCCTGGAGAGCCTCACGGAGGTCGTCCACGTGCACGGCCAGGTCGGCGACTGGTGCACTGAGTGACCACGCAGGGCCGGCGAGGCGCTCGCCTGCGCGCAGCATGGCTGCGTAACGCCCGCCTTGCTCGTCGAGCGAGCGAAGCACCTTCTCGAGATCCCAGCCCGCACGGTCTGCGACGTGCCCCGCGGTCCAACGCTCCCGGGCATTGGCCAGCGACGGGTCGCGCCATGCGTCGAGGGCGCCGCGGAAGTATGCGCCACCGACCGCATCCTCGGCCACGCCGGCGAGGTGCCCCAGCAGGTCCCGCACCGTCCAGTCGGGGCAGGCCGGCACAACCGTGGCCAGATGCGCCGGGTCGAGGTCGGTAACGAGGGTACGGACCGTCCGCAGTCCGTCCTCGTAAGCCCAGGCGGCGTCCCAACGTGCCACGCGGTCTGGTGTCACGACGTCTGACGGCCGGACTCGCTTCGTGAACAGGTCCAGGAACTGCTGGCCTGCCAAGGGGGCTGCGGCAAGACCTGCGTAGAGCGCGGCGCGACCGTCGCCGAACCGGGCCAGCTCGAAGGACCAGTCGTAGTGCTCCCCCGCGCGGCCGTTCCGCCAGGCCTCGTACTCGCTCATGTCTCCAGCGCCCACGAGTGTTTCTGCGAGCCACCAGGCCTGCTGCACCGCGTCGCCGATGCCTTGTGCGGTCGCGGGATGCTTGAAGTGTCCTGCGTCGCCGACCAAGGCCCAGCCTGGGCCGGCCGCCGCACGGTAATAGCCGCGCATCATCGTCTCGGGCGCCACGACGAGCGGTGACACGCGCTCGGCGCCGTCGAGGAGCCGCGCGTTGAGTGCCGCCGGGAACTGTCGCAGTCCCTCGTTGTAGCGGTGCTCCCGCTCCTGGGTCGAGCCACGCGTGATCTCGGGTAAGCCCGCCAGCGCCAAGAGATGCAGGCCGTCCTCGCAGGGAGCGGACATGAGCGCCGACTGCTCGCGAACGTCGATCCGACACCAGTCGGAGGAAGGCAATCCCCGCCAGTACGACAGGAGGAACGCCATCTCGCCGCGCCGCTCGAGGCTGGGTCGCAGGCCCAACCTCCGGGCGACGGTGGATCGGCGACCATCTGCGCCTAGCACCCAACGCGACGAGATCTGCTCGCCCGTCCCGAGCTCGACCCCACGAATCGGGGCGGTGCCGCCGCCGAGCAGTCCGGTGACTTCGGTCTCGAGGCGAAGCTCGGCGCCGGCATCCTCGGCGGCTTGGACCAGTGCCTCATCCAGGACGATCCGCCGCACGCACGCCAAGCGTCGGTAGTCGCCCACCGGGGTGAACTCTCCGGCAACTTCGTGGCCGAGCACACGCCAGCTGAACCGCAGCAGCGGGATGTCATGCGTGGCCTCGAGCCGGTCCATCACGCCGAGCTCGTTCAGGCGCTGCAGCGTGTCCGGGAACATCAGATGGGTGGACACGGTGTCGCTCGGGAACCGGTCGCGGTCCACGAGCAACACTCGCCAGCCGGCCCGGGCGAGCAGCGTCGCGAGCGTCGCGCCGGCGCATCGCGCCCCTACCACGATCGCGTCGTACTGCCTGTCCATCCTGAGCTCCAGCCTGTCGAGTGACCTTGTGCCACCACCCTGCCGAACCCGTGTTGAAGTTGTGTTGAAGCAGCGTGGCGCCGTGTCAGGCGGCGGCCAGTGGTCGCCGCCACCGTGGCGCGGCCCCGAGCTCTTCGTAGGCCGTCCAGGCGGCACGGTGCCTTTCGGCTGCCTCGTCGGCGTGACCGGCTGCCAGCAACGACTGGGCCCAGGCGTGGAGCGCTTCCGCACGACGCCAGGGCAGCTGGTAGGCCCCGAACACCTCGAGCGCCCTCGCGTACGCGACGTCCGACTGGCGGCGGTGCCCCCGTACGGATGCCACCGCGCCACGGGCCAGCTCGACGACGCCGACGACTCCGCGCCAGTCTTCGCCGACGCCGACGATCTCGTCGCAGCGGGCCAGCTGACCAGCCGCACCCGCCCGGTCACCCTGTGCGGCGAGGACGCGCGCCAGTTCTGCACGAATCAGCAGCTCACTCGGCACCTGTGGCCCGTCGATGGCCCATGCCAACGCTCGTTCGAGCGCAGCTGTGGCGTCGTCAGCCCTGCCGAGGAGCAGGCGGGCCTGGGCCAGCCAGCGTCCATTGAAGGTGGCGTCCTGCAGGTCGCCGGCCTGCTCGTCGCGGTCGACGGCTGTGGCCAAGGACTGCTCAGCCGCTTCCCAGTCACCGTCCAGAAGGAGGAGCAATCGCCTTGCCACGGCATCGTCGGGAAGCCGGTCGGCGGTGTCCCGTGCGGAGCGAAGCTCCCCCACGGTCGCGAGGCTCAACGCGAGCTGGTCGACGACGGTCTCGTGCGGGTGGGCAAAGGTCTCGAACCGGGCCTGGGCGAGGCCGCGCCGGCACCACGCCCGGCCGGTCGCCGGGTCGAGCAGGTACTCCGTCGCGCACAGCGACGCGGCGCCCACCGACACCCAGCCCAGATAGGGATCGCCCAGCTGGTGGGCAGTCGCCCACATGGTCTCGCGGATGTCCGACGCAGCGGCAAGCTGGCCGCGGTTGAATGCGAACCAGGCGCGACCCCAGCCGGCCACCACGCCGAGGTCCGGCCGGCCGAGCTCAGCCGCAAGCTCCTGTGCCCGCTCCGACGCAGTGCCGAGCAGGTCGGTCCGCAACCCGTACATCGCTGCCTGTGCCAGGCCTCGATGAAGATGGAACGCGGCCCTGGGAGCCGCGAGCAGCCGCTCGGCTGCGGCGAAGTGCTCGATGGCTCGCGGGATGTCCATCACGGAGTGGTGGAGACACAGCGCACCTCCGAGGCGACTGTGGACGGATCCGAGCGCGGCGTCGTCCCCGATGGCACGGTAGTGCTCGAGCGCTGCTTCGAGGTGCTCCACCGCACGCGGATAGCCGATGCTCGATTTGAGCCGGAGCAGTGCCGCGCGGACCGCGGCCTCGGCGCGGAGTCGCGCGGGCGCACCGACGTGATCCAGGATCTCGACCGCCGCCTCGGCATGCACCACCGCCTCGTCCCAGGCATAGATCCGCCCTGCATCGGCGGCCGCCTGCAGGCTCAGCTCCGCGGCGCGAATCGGGTCGGCCGCGGGCCCGGCCGCGCGCATGTGCACCGCCGCCGCCGCGACGACGGCGCCTCCGGCCGCGTCCGTGGAGAGCAGCGCTTGCGCGGCTCGGCGATGCAGGCGCTGTCTGCGTGGTGCGGGAATGTCGGCGTAGACCGCGTCACGCGTCAGCTCGTGCGCGAAGGCGTAGCTCCCCTTCCACGAGCTGCCCGACTCCACGAGGAAGCCGGCTTGCACGGCCTGCTCCACGGCGTCGATGACGAGATCCTCGGGCTGGTCGACCAGCTCGGGAAGCAACGTGAACTCAACCTCGTGACCGAGCACCGCCGCCGCGCACACGACCTGCTGGGTGAGCTGAGGCAGTGCTTGGAGCCGGTGCCTGAGGACGTCCCGGACGCCGGACGGCACCTGCCACGCCCGGTCCCCGTCTACCCCATCTCGTGCTTCGAGGTCACGAACGACTTCGGTGGCGTAGAAAGGATTGCCACCGGTGGCGCGCCATACCAGCCGGACGAGCGGTGCGCGGACGTCATCGCCGGTCATATTGGCCATGAGCTCAGCGACGTCTCGTTCGGTGAGCGACCGCAGGACGAGCCGGTCAGCCATGCCGCGACGCTCCAGATCGTTGAGCAGCTCCAGCAGCGGACCGTGTCGGCTGCCGGGTGGGTCCCGGAAGGACAGGACGAACAGCACGTGCTGCGGCAGGCGGCCAGCCATGTGTCGCAACAGCAGCGAGCTGGCACGATCGAGGCGTTCTGCTTCTTCCGCGACGAAGAGCACCGGCACACGTGCGGAAATCCGGGCGAGGAGCCATTCACAGGCTTCGAAGAGCCCGCGTCGCGCGTCCGAGACCTCGTCGGCGGGGGGTTCGGCGGCGCTTCGCGCGTCCGTGTCGTCAAGGAGCGGAGCGAGACGCGCGCGAATGACCTCTGGGGCCTCGGCGAGTGTGCGAACCACGTCCGCACTGCCCCGAAAAGCCTCGGCGACCACGTGGTAGGGCATCGCCGCGACCGGGTCGGAACGACCGACGAGGAGGGCCGCCTCGTCGTTCGCGAGTTGCGCCACCTCGGCGACGAGCCTGGTCTTGCCGACCCCCGCTTCGCCGGAGATGAGCACGACGTGTCGGCCACCGTCGCAGACGGCCTCCCACAAGGCACGCAGTCGCTGCAGCTCGGCGGAGCGCCCCACCATGCGGGTGCGTCGAGCGGCCGCGAAGAGTGCATCGGGCGGAGGCTTCAATGGCGGACGTGCGGCCGCGTGGCCGTCGGTGGGCGGCTGACGGGACCACTCGTCCGGCAACAGCAACGAGGGGTCGTGGCGCAGGATCGCCGTCTCCAGGTCCACGAGCGCGGGACCGGGGTCCAGTCCCAGCTCGTCGGCGAGCCGCTGCCGGGCGGACGAGAAGGTGGCGAGCGCGTCGACCTGGCGGCCGCACCGGTACAGCGCAAGCATGAGCTGACCGCACAGGCGCTCGCGGAACGGGTGGGCGGCCACAAGTTGGTCGAGCTCGGCGACCACGCTGTTGTGTCGGCCCAGCTGCAGGTCAGCGTCGATGCGGGACTCCAGGGTCACCAGCCGCAGCTCGTCCAGCCGTATGGCCTCGGACTGCGCGTAGCCCGGGTTTCCGAGGTCCTCGAGCACCTCACCACGCCACAGCTCCAGGCCAGCGCGGAGCAGCTGCGCGGCCCGCTCCGGCTTCCCGAGGCCGAGGGCCTCCTGCCCCAGTCCGGCGAGACGCTCGAACCGGTACGAGTCGACCAGCTCCGGATCTAGGACGAGACGATAGCCGGACGGGCGCGTGACCAGCGCCTCCTCGGGTCCCAGCGCCGCGAGACGCTGACGCAGGCGTGAGACGTGCGTGCGCAGGGTGACGTCGGCGCTGGCCGGAGGTGCACCGTTCCACAGCTCGTCGATGAGGCGACTCGCGGGCACGAATTGGTTCAGGTGCATGAGCAACATCGCGAGGAGATCGCGCTGTTTCGGGCCTCCGAGATCGACCCGCCGGCCGTCGTCGCCGACCGCCTGCAGTGGACCAAGGATGCCGAACCGAGGGCGTGTGTTCGACTCCTCGGCGCCGCCCGGTGACCGCTGTGTCGGAGCAGTCACATCGTCCCCCACGTACGGAAGCTACACCGGCCCCAGGGCGGCCACCCGGGCAGCAACAGGACGCCTCACTCCGGCGGATCTGCGGGCGTATCGGCACGCCACGGGGCCCGCCACTCCGGAGCCTGCCAGCCCTCCATGACGTAGATCCGCTCGTGCGCCACCTTGTCGCCTCGGAACTCGAGCAGTTGAACCCCGTACTGCCAGGGACCGCCGTTGTAGCTGATCGAGCACTCGACGACGACCACGTCGTCGCGTGCGGTGATCCGTCGGATCCGGAAGCGCACGTCAGCCGGGTACCGGCGGCGCCACTCCCTGAAGTTGGCAACGCCTTCGAATCGCTCTCCCGACTGTGGAAACTCCAGCACCGCGTCGTCGTGGTAGATCTTGTGAGCGCGGTCCACGTCCTTGGTCACGTACTCCCAGTGCCGCCGCACCTGGTCGAGCCGAACCGACTGATCGGGCATGCAACCTCCCGGACTCTTCCGATGACGGTAGGGCCTAGGATCCACGGCGATCCACCCCCGGCCCCACGACTCACCACTGTGCGGCTGCGCCTGCGGCGTCTCCCATCGCGTTTAGCGGCGCCAGCCTCCGCGCGTCCGATGGGACGCCTCTTCGTGTCTCCACAGCAGCATTTCCGGGCTGTCGACGGCCGGTTGAATGGTCTAGGTTCGGTGCGAAGCGACTCCCCGACACAGGAGAGGTCCCCTGCCGTGACGGATGCGCCAACTGCCGAAGGCGACGATCAGCAGCCCAAGATCGACACGTCGGTTCCCCACTCGGCCCGCATCTGGAACTACTGGCTGGGCGGTAAGGACAACTTCGCGATCGACCGCCAGGTGGGCGATCAGGTGCTCCTGATCTTTCCCGACATCGGGTATCTGGCTCGGTCGGTTCGTGCGTTCCTCACGCGTGTCGTCACCTACCTCGCGGCCGAGGAAGGGGTGCGGCAGTTCCTCGACATCGGCACCGGCTTGCCGACCAAGAACAACACTCACGAGGTCGCGCAGTCGGTAGCGCCGGAGTGCCACATCGTCTATGTCGACAACGACCCACTCGTCCTGGCCCACGCCCGAGCCCTGCTCACCAGCACCCCGGAGGGTCGCACCGACTACATCGACGCCGACGCGCGCGACACCGGCAAGATCCTGGACGAAGCCGCCAGGACGCTCGACTTCACGCAACCGGTCGCGATCACGCTGCTCGGTGTGCTGGGGCACATCCTCGACGACGACGAGGCGATCGCGATCGTGGACCAGTTGCTGGACGCCGTACCGTCCGGCAGCTATGTGGCGGTCACCGACCCCACTCACAGTGAGTCGATGGATGCGCTACTGCAGCAGTGGAACCAGTTCGGCGAACCCAAGATGACCGCCCGCGACCCCGAGCAGATCGCCCGGTACTTCGACCGGCTCGAGATGGTGGAGCCCGGAATGGTTCCGGTGTCGAAGTGGCGGCCCGATCTCGGCGACGTAAACGTCAACGGAGATCCGCGTCCCGAGGCCGATCCGTTGGGCGCCGTCGGACGCAAGCCCTGACGTAGGGATCTCCGCCGCTCGCGGTAAGGCGTGCCGCAGCCCGTCGCACCGGGCGGGAGTGAACAGACGGCGAGTTCATCGCCAACCACGCGCTGAACGCTGCATTCCTCCGCGCGACGTCATGACGCGTTCGCGATCGCCCTGGAGCCTGCGATCAGAGTCCGGGTCAGGTTCGGCCCTCGCGCAACGCGCTGACCGCCTTGGCGACACGCCGCTGCCGAGTCTCGGCCGTCTTGGCTCCCTCGATCGCGAGCACGTGGCGCAGCTTGTGGCTGTACGACAGCCCATCGAAGTACTGCTTGGCGTCCGGGTCGGCGTCGAGCGCTTCGGCCAGGTCTGGTGGCACCGAGACCTCGCGGGGCTCGGTGTCGAGCGCGACGTCGACGTCAACCTCGTCGCCGGCCACGACACCGGCGCTCGTCCGGTTGTCGGCGCTGACCGGCAGCATGAACCGTCCGCCCATCGGCGCGACGGTGGTGCGATACGTATGACCCTTGATGGTGACCCGGACCGGCGGGCGCTTGCCCGATCCCAGACTCTCGACCACCTCCGCCGGAACCTCGATGCCGGTCGCCGTCTTGCCGCCGAGTTCGAGAGTGGCGCGAAATCTCACGGTGTCTCCTCGGGTACGCGGGTCAGCACCGCCATCGTCGCACCGACAAATTTTCTTGTCTTCGGACATCGTCGTCCGTCGCGTACCCGTACGCCGTCCGTACTCAGGTGACATAGCCCGGCGTCGCATGGGTACAGAGACGACGACGGTCCGATGCCGTCGTCCCCGAGATCGTCGGCAGAGCCCTGGAGGACACCATGCCAACCGCCCGAGAGATCATGACGCCCGGCGCTGTCTGTATCGGCGAGAACGAGACATTGGCAGACGCAGCGCGGAAGATGCGCGAGCTCAACGTGGGCTCGCTACCGATCTGCGGTGAGGACAACCGGCTCAAGGGCATGGTCACCGACCGTGACATCGTCGTGCGCTGCATCGCCGAGGGTGGCGACCCGACCACGGTGCGGGCCGGGGAACTGGGTCAGGGCAAGCCGGTGACGATCGGTGCCGACGACCCGATCGAGGAGGCCCTGCAGACCATGAAAGAGCACCAGATCCGCAGGCTGCCCGTCATCGACGGCCACGACCTGGTCGGCATCGTCAGCCAGGCCGACGTTGCCCGCAATGTCGACCCCAGCCGCGTTGGTGAGGTCGTCGAGGCGATCTCCAGCTGAGGGGCGGCAGAACGTCGCGGCGTCAAAATCGAGATCACGGCCGCCTATCCTCGGACCCGTGACGATCGACGCCGTGATCTTCGACTGGGGAGGCACGCTCACGCCGTGGCACACCGTCGACCTGGCCGAGCAGTGGCGTGCCTACGCCAGGGTCGTCGCTCCCCACGACGTCGATGCGGCCGCGCTCAGCCTCACGATCGCCGACGAGCGGGCCTGGGAGGCGGCGCGCCTGCACCAGCGGTCGGCCAGGTTCGCCGACGTCGTGGCGGCGGCCGGCGTCAGGTACGACGACCGCGGCGTCCGAGCATTGCGCGACTTCTGGGAACCGCACACGGTCACCGACCCCGACGTGCCCGGCCTGTTCGCCGGGCTGCGCCGGCGCGGTATCCGGGTCGGCGTCCTCTCCAACACGATCTGGCC
>JBKPCP010000045.1:0-3672 GCA_046727475.1 Actinomycetota bacterium
GACCGAGGGGCCATTGATCGTGCCCGAGCGCCGCTCCAACTCCCTCGTGGTCTATGCGCGGAAGAGGGACGTCGAGACCATACGCCGGCTCGTCGAGAAGCTCGACGTGGACATCTACGGCGGTCGGCGCGTATTCATCTACTTCGTCGAGAACGCCAAGGCCAGGGACCTCGCCACGACCCTCGACGCCATTTACGGCCAATCCGATCGCGGTCCCTATATCACGGGCGTTCAGCCGCAGTTGCGGACGCCCAGCATCTCCAGCCCTTACGGCGTGCCCACCCCCACCGCCCCGGTCCCGCCGGTCGCGCCGCTCGCTCCGATTGGTCCGCCACTGTCGTCCCTGTCGGCTCCGGGGTCGGGCGCGCGGCTGCCCGGCAGCAGCTTCCCGGGTCTGGCCGCCGGCGAGGCCGGGGCCCCCGCGGCAGAGGTCAGGATCATCGCCGACGAGGTCACCAACGCGATCATCGTGCCCACCTACCCGCGGCTCTGGAAGGAGATCGAGGAGACCATCAAGAAGCTCGACAAGATGCCGCGGCAGGTGCTGATCGAGGTGCTTGCCGCGGAGGTCACGCTCAACGACGATACCAAGCTCGGCCTCGAGTGGGCCATCCGCACCGGTCGGTTCGATCTCAGCTCCTCACCCTCGGGCGTTCTCCCCGGCCGTCCAGAGCGGTCGCTCATCCCCTTCGGGGGTTCGGTGCCCTTGGGCTTCAACGTCTTCACGTTCGCGGCCGACAAGTTTCTCGCGGCGCTCAACGCCCTCGCCAGCGAGAACAAGGTCAACGTGCTGTCGAACCCGTCCATCATGACCGCGGAGAACAAGAAGGCCGTCATCAACGTCTCGACCTCGGTACCCATCGTCACGTCCCAGCAGGTGCCGGTGGCCACCGGCGGGATCACCGGCAATGCCATCACCCAGTCCGTGGAGTACAAGGACGCCGGCATCATCCTCACCGTCACTCCGCGTATCGGGGAACAGGGTACGGTGGCCCTAGACGTCAAGCAGGAGGTCAACGAGGTGGGCGCCAACGAGCCTCCGCCCATCAACTCGCCTCGGTTCACCAAGCGGGAGGCCGAGACCTCGGTGGTGCTGCTCAACAACCAGACGCTCGTCCTGGGCGGTCTCATCCAGAACCGGCGCACGCGGATCCGAACCGGCATCCCCTACCTGAACCGTATTCCGGTCCTGGGCTACCTCTTCGGCTCGATCGAGGACAGGATCGAGAAGACGGAGCTGCTGCTCCTGATCACGCCGCGCGCGGTGGGCACGGCGATCGACGCCGCGCGCATCACCGAGGAGATGCGGCGGATCACGCCCGAGATCGAGGAGTCCATCCGCCGAGCGCCGCGCCAGCCCCAGCCCTAGCCGGCGCGGCGCTCGGCGGGACCCCTTTACTCGCTGGTCGTGTCCGGCAGGCCTACCTGGCGAAGCAAGGCCGAGCGCTGCGCCCGCAGGGCTTGATTCTGGGGAGCCTCATCGATCAGGTCGTTCAGTGCCGTCATCGCGTCATACCAGAGGCCGGCTCCGGCGTACAGGGACGGCAGGTCGGACTTCGGTGTCCGTGAGACCTTGGTGGCCAGATCGTCGGGCAGGGCGACCCGCTCGACGGTTCCGCCCGCGAGGATGTCCTTCGACCGGCGTCCGGTGTCAGGCATGACGGCCACGTACCAGTTGTAGGGAACCGCGGGGGCCAGCCGAACGCCGTGTTCGGCCAGCCTGACACGGTGGACACCCGCCGCGACGGGCGGCTCGATGCGGAGCTCGACGAGGGGATCGCTCTTCTGGGGATCGACGAGGGTGAGCTCGACCGGGTGTGAGCTGGGACTCGAGATGAACCAGTAGAGCACCGGCTGCTCGCTGGTCGTCAGCCCAGTGTGGGCCGGTGCCAGGACCGAGAGGATGAACGCCTCCCGCCCGGTTCCGCGCGTGCCGCCACCGACCCGGCCGCCGGGGGCCCCGCGCAAGGGCGGCTTGTAGACCGGCGCCGACGCGGAAGCCTTGGCGTCCGGGGCCGCCGTCCCCGACGGCGGCTTCTGCTGGGCATCGCCCGGAGTCGGAGGGGCGATGACGGTGACGGAGAACAGGGCGAGGGATGCGATCGCGACGCGCCCCAGTGCCGATGGCCTCGATGCTGCGCTCATTCCCGTACCTCCCGCGGAAGCCCGGATCCGGCGACGCTAGACGTCGCATGCGGAGCGCCCCCCGCTGGTAACGGTCGCGACCCGGCGAGGGGCTCGTCGGAGCTTTCGACCGGCTCCGGCTTGCGCTCGCCAAGGACTCGATAGATCGCGACCAGTTGCTGCTTCCCCTTAAGTCGGGCCTCGGCGACCCACTCGGTGTCGAACACGTCGGCCACGTACGCATGCGTGGAGTCCCCGATCAGGGTCCGGCAGGGCCGGACCAGAGGATCGGGCGGGTGCACGTCCTTGTCGAAGCTCTCCAGTCTCGAGGCCGTGTTCAGGGTGTCCCCTACGACAACGTACTCCCATCGTTCCGTGCTGCCAAGTGTCCCGGAGACCGCTTCTCCAGTGACGATCCCGATCCGCATGCCGGTCACCGGCTGCCCCGCCGCCAGCCAGGCCTGGTTGAGCTCGAGCAACCGCCGCTCCAGCGCGACGGCGCACCGTACGGCGTTGATGGCGTCGCGGGCGATCTCGGCCTCGGTACGCCGGGGAACAGGCACTCCGAAAATGGCCACGATCGAGTCTCCGGCATACTGTCGGATGACACCCCCGTGACGGCTGATCTCCGGCGCCAACGCGCCCATGTACTCGTTGAGCCAATCCATGAGCGCCTCCGGGCCGACACGCTCGGAGACTGACGTGAATCCGGTCAGGTCCGTGAACAACGCGGTGACGACGAGGCGGCGGGGGCGGGGCCGGCCGCCGCCGGCAAACTGTTCCCGGTCGCGCCAGATGTCCTCGGCCACTTCCTTGGACACATGCTGTGAGAAGAGACGCATGAGCATACCGCGTTCTGCGCTCTCTTGATACGAACGATATGCGACCAAGAAGCCGGTCGCGCCGACCCAGGCGAGCCCCGGCGGCAGGACCGGCCACCACCACCCTCTGAGAAAGGCGACGTAGGCGGTCACTACGATCACGATGAGACCCACGCCGACGGCCATGGTCAGGCTCAGCGCCTTGAGGGTCCGGATGCCGAGGAACGCTCCGAGGCCGGCCCAGAGGAGCACCCACAACCAGCCCAGCCATGAGGGCAGGCTCCAGAGCGGGCGCTCGCCGGTGATCGCGATCCGGAGGAGCTGGCTGACGAAGTAGGCATGGATCTCGACGCCCGGGACATACTGCTTCGGTCTGAGCCCGGCGCTGAGAGGTGTATAGAAGTCGTCCTTGACGCTCTCCGCGGTCACCCCGATCAGCACGACGCGGTCTCGCACTATCTCGGGTGGCACCTCCCCCTGCAGGAGGGCGCCGAGCGTGATCCGCTGGAAGGGCCTGGGGCCCGCGCGATAGTCGGCGAGGAACTGGTAGCCGGCGGCGTCCAGGCCGACATACGGACCATCGTTCGACCCGAGGGGGCGAATCGCGGTCCGGCCGAGCTTGACGATCGACTCGTCGGTCGGGTCGGCCCCAAGCCCTATCCCCTCGGGCTGCAGGTAGAGCAGGGCCAGGCGGAGGGCGAATGAATACAGCGCCGTCTGGCCGTCA
>JBKPCP010000046.1:0-13997 GCA_046727475.1 Actinomycetota bacterium
CTGGCTGCTGGCATCCGGGGAGCCGGCAATCCGCCGGATGGTGCGACAAGACCTGCTCGACATGTCCGATCTCGAGTCGACGGACCACGTGCTGGAGGGTCCACTCGTACGTGGCCTGTTCGCCGGCCAGCGCGCGGACGGCGGCTTCGGCAACCACCCGTATGCGAAATGGACCGGCTCGTTCTGGCGGGTCATCGCGCTCGTCGAGCTCGGTGTACCAACCGGCGAGCCACGCGCCGTCGCCGCAGCGCGACACGCCGTGGACTGGGTGACCAGCCCAGATCGTCATGCAGGAGCCGGGTTGGTGGCCGGCCGGCAGCGACAGCACGCAGCCCACGAAGGACTCATGGTCGGTGTCTGTGCGCGGCTGGGCCTCGCCGCCGAGCCGACGTCCGCACTCATGGCGCGGCAGCTCGGCGAATGGCAGTGGCCGGACGGCGGCTGGAACTGCGACCCGCGCCCGGCGGCGCGTCACTCGTCGTTCCATGAGTCGATCTGGCCGGCCTGGGGTCTGTGGGAGTACGCCCGCGCAACCGGCGACGGTGAATCCCGGCGAGCTGCGCTGCGCACGGCCGAACTGGTGTTGTCCCGCAGGGTCTTCCGTTCCCGGCGGACGGGGGACGTCGTCCATCCCAGCTGGGCTTCGCTGCACTACCCGCCCTATTGGCACTACGACGTGCTGGCGGCGATGCTGGTACTCGGCCGGATGGGCATGCTCCGCGATCCACGCTGCACGGACGCATTGGACCTGCTGGAGCGGCGTCGTCTTCGCGACGGCCGGTGGCGGCCCGGCGGCTACTGGTGGAAGCCGCCGCGTGGCGACGGCACCGGCATCGAAGCCGTCGACTGGGGCCGGGGCGGGCCCAACGAGATGATCACGCTGAACGCATTGCGAGTCCTCCGCGGGGCCGGCCGGTTCGACCCGCGACACCCGAGCTGACCAGCTTGCCCCGCACCGGGTTCTAGCGCTTCGCGGTCTGCCCGCCCTCGGCATCGGACGAGAGGGCTGCGATGAAGGCCTCCTGGGGCACTTCTACGCGTCCGACCATCTTCATCCGCTTCTTGCCCTCCTTCTGCTTCTCCAGCAGCTTCCGCTTACGGGTGATGTCGCCGCCGTAGCACTTGGCCAGTACGTCCTTCCGCATGGCGCGGATGCTCTCCCGCGCGATGATGCGTGACCCGACGGCCGCCTGGATCGGAACCTCGAACTGTTGACGCGGGATCAGCTCACGCAGCCGGCCGACCAATGCGACGCCGTACGAGTAGGCCTTGTCTTTGTGCACAATGGCACTGAACGCGTCAACGGCGTCACCGTGGAGCAGGATGTCGACCTTGACCAGGGCGGCCTCCTGCTCACCGGTGGGCTCGTAGTCGAGGCTGGCGTAGCCCCGGGTCCGCGACTTGAGCGCGTCGAAGAAGTCGAAAACGATCTCGGCCATCGGCATCGTGTAGCGCAGCTCGACCCGGTCCTCGGACAGATAGTCCATGCCCAGGAGGGCGCCGCGCCGGGTCTGGCACAGCTCCATGATCGTGCCGACGAACTCACTCGGTGCCAGCACCGTGGCGCGGACGACCGGCTCGTACACCGATGCGATCTTGCCGCTCGGGAACTCACTCGGGTTGGTGACGACGTGCTCGGTCCCGTCCTCCAGAACCACCCGGTACACGACGTTCGGCGCTGTCGAGATCAGGTCCAGGCCGGACTCGCGCTCCAGCCGCTCCCGGACGATCTCCAGGTGCAGCAGGCCGAGGAAGCCGCATCGGAACCCGAAGCCGAGCGCGCCGGAGGTCTCGGGCTCGTAGACCAGGGCCGCGTCGTTGAGCTTGAGCTTGTCCAGCGCCTCCCGCAGTGCCGGGTAGTCCGATCCGTCGATCGGGTAGAGCCCGGAGAACACCATCGGCTTGGGCTCGCGGTAGCCCGCGAGCGCGTGCGCTGCGGGCTTTCCGGCGTTGGTGACCGTGTCGCCGACCTTGGACTGCCGGACGTCCTTGACACCGGTGATGAGGTAGCCGACCTCGCCGACGCCGAGCCCCTGGCTCGGGCTCATCTCCGGCGAGATCACGCCGATCTCGAGCAGCTCGTGTGTGGCGCGGGTCGAGAGCATGAGGATGCGCTCGCGCGGCGACAGGTGGCCGTCGACCACCCGGACGTAGGTGACCACGCCGCGGTAGGTGTCGTAGATGCTGTCGAAGATCATCGCGCGGGCCGGTGCCGTGGGGTCGCCGACCGGAGAGGGTACGTCGGCGACGATCTGTTCCATCAGCTCGGTGACGCCCTCGCCGGTCTTGCCGCTCACCTGCAGGACGTCGGACGGGTCGCAACCGATCAGATGGGCGAGCTCGGCGGCGTACTTCTCCGGCTGGGCCGCCGGCAGGTCGATCTTGTTGAGCACCGGGATGATGTGCAGGTCGTTCTCAAGCGCCAGGTACAGGTTGGCCAGCGTCTGCGCCTCGATGCCCTGCGCGGCGTCGACGAGCAAGACGGCACCTTCACATGCGGCGAGGCTGCGGCTGACCTCGTAGGTGAAGTCGACGTGGCCCGGCGTGTCGATCAAGTTGAGCACGTGGGTCTGGCCGTCGGCGCTGGCGAACGGCAGCCGGACCGCCTGACTCTTGATCGTGATGCCGCGCTCGCGCTCGATGTCCATCCGGTCCAGGTACTGCGCGCGCATGGCGCGCTCGTCCACCACGCCGGTGAGCTGGAGCATCCGGTCGGCCAGCGTCGACTTTCCGTGGTCGATGTGGGCGATGATGCAGAAGTTGCGGATCAGCTCGGGCGGCGTCGCGGCCGGCGGCAGGGCGGTCGAGGTGGGCGGCACGGAGATCCTCGTCAGAGGGATGGGATCGGCCCATCATCCCATGGCGCGGTCGTCAGGCCGCAGACTCGGGCACGGTGCCGCACGCCACGTAGCCGAGGCCCGCCACCCAGAACGTTCGCTCGGCGTCGGCGCGACGCACGGCCGCGAACCACCGGTCGCGCACCTCGTCTGGCACGAGGCGTGCCTCCCGCGGAATGCTCTCGTCGAAGAACGGGAAGACGTTGCCCGCGGCCTGGGCCGACGTATAGGTGATGGGATGGACCCGAACGTCGACGTCGACGAGGCCCGCGCGTACGAGCCGTCGCCGCAACGTCCGTCCGATGTCCGGCTGTGCCCCTTGTGCGTCGAAGGCGGCGGCGATCATCGCGACCAGGGCCGGGTCGTCGACATCGACCGCCAGTGACCGCCAGTCCAGGTCGAGCACGCATACCCGGCCGCCGGGCACCGTGACCCGGGCGAGCTCGGCCAACGCCAGGTCGGGCTCGGAAAGGTGTTGCAGGACCCGCTCGCAGCGGGTCCGGTCGAAGGAGTCACTCGCAAACGGCAAGTCCGTCACGTCTGCCTGCTCGTAGGTGACCCGGAGACCGCCGCGGGCCGCTGCGGCCTGGACCATCTGCGCGCTGAGGTCGATCGCCTTCACCTCGCCGCCCGGTTCGACCAACTCGGCCAGCTCTCGTGCGGCCTCGCCCAGACCGCTGCCGGCGTCGAGAACTCGCATTCCCGGGCCCAGCTCCATGAGCTCGACAGCGATCGCCCGCCAGGCTCGGATCTCCGGCAGCTCGGCAACCCTTTCCAGGTACGCCATCAGCGCCGGCACGAACGCAGACTCGTCGACCTCGGTGAAGGCTCTGCGTGGATCGGGCGGGCCGACTGTCACGCGCGAAATCATGGCACCGGGCCGACCGTCCGACCAATCGGTCCCAGCGCGCTTCCTGCCCAATCGACCAGTGGAGGGCTCCGCCGTTCAGGCCGGGGAAGGACGGAAGAGGCTCCACCCATGGAGGAGGTCGGTAGCGTGCCCTTGTGTCGATAGTGCGGGACGTCGTGAACCAGATCGTCCGGTCGGCGTTGCCGTCGCGGTTGCGCGGTCGTCGTCGCCCCGAACCCGTCGTCGGGCCCGGCCAGGCCGGCCCGTACGCCACGACGCAGGCGCATGATGTCGGACATGTCGCCACGTCGTACAACCCCAGCACCGACGGCGACCCGGATCCGGGCGAGATCGTCTGGACCTGGGTGCCCTACGAGGAGAACGACGGGCGCGGCAAAGACCGCCCGGTGCTGGTCGTCGCGCGCGAGCCGGCCGGAACGGTGCTCGCCGTCCAGCTCTCCAGCCAGGCTCACGACGACGACGTGGGCTGGGTGCCCGTCGGCGCCGGCGCGTGGGACGGCGAGGGTCGGCCGTCCTGGGCAAGACTGAGCCGGGTGCTCCGAGTCCACGAACAGGGCATGCGCCGGGAAGCCGCGTCCCTGGACCGTGAACGCTTCGACCGGGTGGTCGCCGGCCTCCGGCAGAGGTACGGCTGGGACTGAAACGGCGGTACCAGGCGGCTAGAGGGTGCCGGTGATGTGCTCGGGGCGGATCGGAATCCGAGCCAACGGCAGTCCGGTCGCAGCTCGGACGGCTGCCACAATGGCCGGCGTCGACGAGATCGTCGGAGGCTCGCCCACGCCGCGCAGGCCGTATGGAGCATGTGGGTCGGCCAGCTCGAGCACGTCCACGGACATCGGCGGCATGTCCAGGATGGTGGGGATCAGGTAGTCGGTGAACGACGGGTTGCGGATGACGCCGTCGACGATCTGGATCTCCTCCATGAGGGCGAGGCCGAGCCCTTGCGCCGTCCCGCCGTGGATCTGGCCGAGGACCGCACCCGGGTTCATGGCCTTCCCGACGTCCTGCGCGGTCGCGATCTCGACGACTCTGACCAGGCCCAGCTCGACATCGACGTCGACCACGGCACGGTGGGCGGCGAACGCGTACTGGACGTGCGCGTTGCCTTGGCCCTTCTCGTCCAGCTTGACGGTGGGACGGTGCCGCCACTCGACGGTCTCCTCCACGACGTCACCCTCCGCGAGCGAGCCGAGGTCCGGCACCCGGGCTCGGATCGCCTCGCACGCCGCCTTCACCGCACCGCCGGTGACGTAGGACTGGCGTGAAGCCGACGTGGAGCCGCCGCTTCCCACCGACGTGTCGGCCGGCAGGATCGTCACCTGCTCGACCCCCAACTCGGTGCGGGCGATCTGGGCCACGAGGGTCACCAGTCCCTGGCCGACCTCGGCGGCCGCGGTGTGGACGCTGGCGACCGGTTCGCCGCCGACGACCTCGACCCGCACCCGTGCTGTCGAGTAGTCGTCGAAGCCCTCGGAGAAGCCGACGTTCTTGATGCTCACGGCGTAGCCCACGCCGCGTGCGACGCCCTCGCCATGCGTGGTGTTCGACACGCCCCCCGGCAGGAGCCGGATGTCGACGGCATCGTCGACGGCACGCTCCGCCGGCAGCGGCGCGTCCTTGACCCGCTTGAGCAGCTCGGCGACCGGGGCGGCGGAGTCCACGACCTGTCCGGTCGGCATCGAGGACCCCTCGCTGATGGCGTTGCGCAGGCGGAAGTCCACGGGATCGAGGCCGAGCTCGGTCGCCAACCGGTCCATCTGCGACTCGTACGCGAAGGCGGCCTGCACGGTGCCGAACCCCCGCATTGCGCCACACGGGGGGTTGTTCGTGTAGACCCCCCAGCAGTCGATGCTGACGTTCGGCACGTCGTACGGCCCGACGCCGAGCGTGGCGGCGTTGGCGACGACGGCCGGCGTGCTCGACGCGTAGGCGCCGCCGTCCAGGATCGTCTCGGCCCGGACGTAGACCAGCCGCCCTTCGCTGGACGCTCCGTGCTCGTAGCGGAGAACGGCCGGGTGGCGGTGCACGTGGCCGAAGAACGACTCCTCGCGGGAGTAGACCATCTTGACCGGCTTGCCGGTCCGCTGGGCGAGCATGCAGGCGTGAATCTGCATGGACAGGTCCTCCCGGGCGCCGAATGCGCCGCCGACCCCGCCGAGCGTGATCCGGACCTTCTCCTCGGGCAAGCCCAGGCAAGCCGCGACCTGCGAGCGGTCGACGTGCAGCCACTGGGTGGCGACGTAGAGGTCGACGCCGCCGTCCTCGGCAGGAACCGCGAGGCCGGACTCCGGGCCGAGGAAGGCCTGGTCCTGCATGCCGACCTGGTACTCGCCGCTCACGACGACATCGGCGGCCGCGGCAGGGTCACCCTTCCGGATCGTCAGATGACGCACCACGTCGCCGGACGCGTGGACGCGGGGCGGTGCTACCGCGTCGATGGCCTGCCGCGGGTCGGTGAGCGGCTGCAGCACCTCGTACTCGACACCGATACGGGTGGCGGCGCGCCTCGCGATCTCCGGGTGGTCGGCCGCGACGATCGCGATCGGCTCGCCATGGAACCGGGCGGTCCCGTCGCAGAGCACCGGCTGATCGGCCCGCTCGAGCCCGTAGAGCTTCGCGCCGGGCACGTCGTCGTAGGTGAGCACCGCGTGAACCCCGGGCGTGGCCAACGCGTTGCCGAGATCCATCGCGGTGATGCGCGCATGCGGGTGGGGACTGCGCAGCGTCGCGCCCCAGAGCATGTTGTCGGCCCACAGGTCGCTGGAGAACGCGAACTCGCCCTTGACCTTGAGCGTTCCGTCGGGGCGTGGCACGTTCTGGCCGATTCCAGCCGGGACATCTCGAGCCCGGTGCGCCGGCCGGACCGTCGTACCTGTCTCGAGATCGCGGGTCGGGCGCACGGATCAGCCCACCGTTCGGGCGGCGGCCAGCCGGACCGCGTCGAGAATCGTCTCGTAGCCGGTACAACGGCACAGGTTGCCGGCGAGCGCTTCACGGATCTCTGCGTCGCGGGGCTGGCCGTTCCGCGCCAGCAGGTCGTGGGCCGCCACGACCAGGCCGGGTGTGCAGAAACCGCACTGCACCGCCCCCGCGTCGAGGAACGCCTGTTGTACCGGGTCGAGTCCCTCATCGGTGCCGAGCCCCTCGACCGTGCGGACCTCACGGTCTTCGGCCTGACCGGCGGCTACCAGGCAGGCGCACACGAGCTCGTCATCGAGATAGACCGTGCACGATCCGCACTCGCCCTGCTCGCAGGCGTTCTTCGAGCCCGGCAGGCCCATCCGCTCCCGCAGGACGTAGAGCAGGCTCTCGCCCTCCCAGACGTCGTCGACCTGCTGCTTCTCGCCGTTGACGATGGCGGTGACTCGCATGCGCAGCTCATGCCCTTCGGTATGCGGCCCACGCCCAGGTGAGCGTTCGCCTGGCCATCACGGACAGCGTGTGGATGCGGTACCGGGCGGTGCCGCGTACATCGTCGATCGGCGACGCGGCCGCTGCCACGAGCTCGCCGAAGCGATTCACCATGTCGGCGTCGAGCGGGCTTCGGCCCGACCAATCCAGTGCTTCTGCCGCGAAACGCTCGGCCTCGAGGGCCTGCCGCGGCGTCGGGGCGGCCGATCCGATCCCGGTGCCGACGCGATGGTCGTCGGGGAACAAGGCCAACCCGAACGAGGAGACCGCAATCACCATCGCGTTGCGCGTGCCGATCTTGGAGAACTCCTGCGGCCCGGTGGCGGGCCGGATCAGGATCGCCCTGATCAGCTCGTCGCCGTCTAGGGCGTTGCGCTTCGCACCGGTGTAGAAGTCCGTCGCCGGGATGCGCCGGACGCCTCTCGTCGACTCGACCTCGACGACCGCGTCGGCGGCCAGCAGCGCCGGATGGGCGTCGCCGGCCGGCGACGCGGCACCGAGGTTGCCGCCGACCGTGCCCCGGTTGCGGATCTGCGGCGACCCGACGGTGCGCGACGCCTTGGCCAGGCCGGGAAGCAGGTGGCCCAGTTCGTTGATGACCCGGGTGTACGACACCCCCGCGCCCAGCCGTACGTGGTCCCCGTCGTTCTCCCACTCGGTCAGGTCGTCCACCCGGGTCAGGTCGAGCAGAGCCGCCGGCCGTGACCGGTCGAAGTTCAGCTCGACCATGACGTCGGTGCCGCCTGCCAGCGGCACCGCGTCAGGGCGTCCTGCCTTCACCGCCAGGGCGTCGGCCCAGGTCAGCGGCTGCAGGAACTCCATCTCGTACTCCCCGTCGATCTGCTCTGAAGTACACCGCTCGCATTGCCGGCCACCCAGCCACAGGGAACACGAAACGCAGTATCGTGCGCGCCACTGGCCTTGTAGGATCCTCCAATGCTACTGCGTGAGCTGGTGGCGAACCAGGCGCTGCGGCTCACCATGCTCTCGGGCGAGCACGCCCTGGACCGGCCGCTGCTCTCGGTCACGACGATCGACCTACTCGACCCCCGCCGGTACCTGCGACCCGGCGCGCTCGTCCTCACCGGCCTGATGTGGCACCACGACCCGGCCGACAGCGAGGCCTTCGTCCAGGCCCTGACCGAGTACGACGTGGTCGCGCTCGCCGCCGGCGAGGCAGCGTTGGGATCGGTTCCCGACGACCTTGTCGACGCCTGCCGTCGGCACGGCGTGGCGCTGCTGAAGGTGCCCGTCGAGGTCGCGTTCAGTCAGGTGACCGACGCGATCGCCGCCGGTCGCCATGCCGAGCGCGAGCGCCGGCTCGCCATCGCCCTCGACCGGCAGCGTCGGATGCTCTCGGCCGTCGCCGAAGGCAAGGGTGTCGGTGCCCTCCTGTCCCTCGTCGAGGACGCGGTCGGCGTGGTCTGCCGGGTGATGACGCCGACCGGGCGGGACGTCGCCACGTCCGGCCCGCACCTGTCCTCCGCCGACGTCGACGCGCTCACGCGCGCATTCCTGGTGGCCGAGCGCTTGCCCACGGTCGTCGAGGCGGGGCACCGCGTCTACTCCGTGGTGCCGGTCGAGTCCCGATTGGGCGTCCGCGTGACGTGCTGGTTCCTCGTCTGCTCGGGGAACCACCGGCAATGGAGCGACGACGCGCGCGGGACCGTCGACGAGTTGGCCAACGCGGTCGCCCTGGAGCGCACGCGGCTCGACGACGACCAGCGCATCGAGCGCCGTCTCGCCGACGAGACCGTCGCCCTCGTCGCGGCGGGCGGAGCGGCCCGTCCCGAGACGGCGAGTCGGATGCGTGACCTCGGCATCGATCCGACCGGCCCGTTCCTCGCCGTGGTGGCCGGCGCGACCGATCGTCGTGACCCGCCCGACGTGGCCCGGGCGGTTCTGCACGACCTCAGCCTGGGATTGTCCGACCGGGCGCTGACCAGCCTGCATGCGGATCGGGTGATCAGCCTGGTGCCTGCCTCCGGTCCCGACCAGGTGGACCGGCTGCGGGCCGGCCTGGCCCGGCTCGCCCCGGGCCTGGACCGCGACCGGCTGGCAGTCGGCGCCTCCGCTCCGAGCCCCCTCGACGCGCTGACCGGAGCACTGGACGAGGCCCGGCACGCGCAACACCTGGCGTCGCTTCGCGGTGGCGCGGTCTCGATGGTTACCGCGGACGAGGTCACCTCACACGTCCTGCTGCTCGCCGCGGTGCCCGACGACGTCCGCCGCACGTTCGCCGGGCGGGTCCTGCAGCCCGTACTCGACCACGATGCGGGTCACGGCACCGACCTGCTCGAGACGCTCCGGGCCTTCCTCGAGGCCGACGGCTCGTGGAGCCGCTGCGCGGCGGGGATGCACCTGCACGTCAACACGGTGCGGTACCGCATCGGCCGGATCGAAGACCTCACCGGCCGCGATCTCGCCCGCATCGAGGACCGGGTCGACCTGTTCCTGGCGCTGCGTTCGCTTCCCTCGTAGGGATGGGTCAGGCGTCCCAGGCTGAACCGGCCGGAGGTGCGTCGTCGCGAAGCACGGACGCGGAGATCAGGCCATAGGGGCGGTCGGCGGCGTGGAACACCTCGTTGGGGTTCGCCAGCCCGAAGGGCGCCAGGTCGACGGCGAAGTGGTGCCGGTTCGGCGCCGTCAGCCGCACCTCGGCTATCTCCGGGCGAGCCTCCAACACGTGGCGTCCCATCTCCCACAGGGTCTGCTGCAGCGCCCGGCTGTGGGTGGTCGCGAACGTGCTCAGCAGGATCGCCCTGACCGCGGCGTAGGACTCTGCCCAGTCGACGGTGGGCGCCGCATATCGCCAGCGAGCCTCCAGCGATGTGGCCAGGACCCGGTCGTGGGTCTCCGGCAACGTCGTGTAGCGGTTCCTGAGGTATCCGGCGAACTCCGAGCCCGTGGACTTGAGCACCGTCAGATCCTTCAGCCCCGCGACCACCCAGGCGCCGCCCTCTTCCACCGTCACCGAGGTGGTGCGAATCCCGCCGCCGGTGCGCATGAAGGCATGGTCGTGCCCGCGGCCGTCGACCTCGATCCGCTCCCAGCCGTACTCCGCGACGTCGATCCGAGCACCGTCGACGGAGTCGACGTCAGCGACGAAGTGCCGACCGAGGGTGAGAGCGAAGTCCTCGATCTCGCCGACCCCGTGCTCCTTCGCGAAGGCAAAGACCGTGTTCTTCTGGGTGTCGGTCGGCAGCACCTTCGCCTGGTCACCGAGCACATGCGCATCGGCGAAGTCACCCCACAGGGAGGTCGAGACGTTGAGGTCGCGGATGTCGTGGCGGGGAGTGTCGCGGTAGACGCGGAGCAGCCGGTTCTCGGCCTTGCCGTACCGGTTCGGCCCCAGGACGATCGCCACGCTAGCTCCCCCGATAGGTCGAGTAGCCGAACGGGCTCAGCAACAGGGGCAGATGGTAATGCCGAGCCGGGTCGGCCAGGCCGAACTCGACGGTCACCCGCGGGAACAGCGCGTCCTGACCGAGGCCGGCGAAGTAGTCCCCGGTTGCGAAGACGAGCCGGTACGTACCCGGCGCGAGGTCGTTGCCCAGGTCACGCACCCTTCCGTCGCCGTCGCTGACCCCCTCGCCGACCACCTGCGCAGTGCGATCGACGAGCCGCTCCAGGCGGACGGCGACGCCCACGGCCCCGCGACCGAGGGCGGTGTCCAGGACGTGGGTCGACACGGTGCTCAACGGTCACGCTCCGCTTCTCGCAGCAGCCTGTCGAGGCGGATCCGGTTGATCTTTCCCAATTCGGACCGGACGACCCGGCGCTCGTCCGCCGGCTCGTTGCCCAGCCGATCGCGCAGCATCGTCAGCAACTCGCCACCGCCCTTTCCTGTGGCGCAGACCAGATAGACGTGCCCGAACCGCTCTTCGTACACACGGTTAGCCTCCGCCAACGCGGCCAATGTCCGTTCATCAGCACCGGCGACACCTGACTGTTCCTGCCGGGACGACTCGTTGGCGGGCCGGTCCCCGATCCGCGGGTGGCCGGCGAGCGCTTCGTCGACCTCGCTCTCGGTCAGCGCGGCGAGGGCATCGTCCGCAGCGAGACAGAGTTCCTCGATGCTGCCGTAGGGCCGTCCCGCGGTGACCTTCCGCGCCCAGGCACGCGATGAGCAGCAGGAACGCAGAACCTGCTCGGCGCGCTCGCGCGACAACGCGTTGAATCCGTCCAGACCGAGCACCTCGACCATCGGCGTCGATCCTCCCTGCTTCCGCTGCGAGCCACCTTAGTGAGGCCAAACCTCCTGCCGGTCGATACCGGCGAATGGCAAGGTGGCTTGCATGACCGGCCGGCTGGTGATCGAGAACGCGACGGTGGCGACCGTCGATGTCGCCGACACGGTCTTCCCGTCTGGGCACGTCGTCATCGAGGGCAACCGGATCGTTGCGGTGGGCGCCGGCCCGGCGCCCTCGTACGTCGACGACCTTCCGACGCGCCACGTCGACGGCTCCGACCACCTCCTCACGCCGGGCCTGGTCAACACCCACCACCACTTCTACCAATGGGCCACCCGGGGCCTGTTTCAGGACGCGACGTTGTTCGAGTGGCTGGTCGGCCTGTACCCGATCTGGTCGCGGATCGACGAGGAGGTCGTCTACGCGGCCGCCAGGGGAACGATCGGCTCGCTGCTTCTATCCGGATGCACTACGTCCATGGACCACCACTACGTCTTCCCACGCGGCGCAGGGGACCTGTTCGGCGCCGAGATCAGGGCTGCGAGCGAGCTGGGCCTGCGGTTCCACCCGACCCGGGGCTCGATGGACCGTGGTGAGTCCGACGGCGGCCTGCCCCCGGACTTCGCGGTCGAGAGCATCGACGCGATCCTCGAGGCGACCGGCGAGGCGGTCGACAATCACCACGACCCGTCGCCGGACTCGATGCTGCGCGTCGGCGTGGCACCGTGCTCACCCTTCACTGTCTCCACCGACCTGCTCCGCGAGGCGGCCCGGCTCGCCCGGGCCAAGGGAGTCCGTCTGCACACCCACGGATCGGAGACCGTCGAGGAGGAGTCGTACTGCAACGAGCAGTTCGGCATGGGCCCCACCGACTACCTGGACAGCGTCGGATGGCTCGGTGACGACGTGTGGATGGCCCATTGCGTGCACCTGAACCAGGCGGACATCGCCCGCTTCGCCTCGACCGGCACGGGGGTTGCGCACTGCCCGTCCTCGAACGCCAGACTTGGCACCGGGATCGCTCCCCTTCCCGAGATGCTGGCCGCAGGCGTACCGGTGGGTCTCGGTGTCGACGGCGCGGCCTCCAACGAGAGCGGGTCGCTCGGCACCGAGCTGCGCAATGCGCTGCTTCTTGCCCGGGCCCGTCAGGGACCCACGGCGCTGGACGTCCGTCAGACGCTGCGGATAGCGACGGCCGGCGGCGCCGAGGTGCTGGGCCGCGAAGCCGAGATCGGGTCCCTCGAGGTCGGCATGCTCGCGGACGTCGCGATGTGGTTCGTGGGCGGCCTCGAGCACTCCTCCGTCGAGGACAGGGTCGCAGCCCTGGTCCTCGGCTCGCTTCCGCCGCTCGCGATGCTCCTCGTGGACGGACGGCCGGTCGTCGAGGAGACCCGTCTGATAACCGCCGACGCCGACCTGATCGCGTACGACGCGAACGTGCAGGCCCGGCGCCTGCTCGGCTGATCCACGCCGCCGTCCGCATGGGCCTTCAGCCGGCCGTGCGGTTTGGCTCGCGATCGGCCGCGCTGGTAATCTTTGGGCTCGCGTGCGCGCCCGTTGATCGACGACAGTCGCAGGCACGCAGGTGCGCGATGCTCTCGTCCCCACCCGAGCGGTCCAACCGCGCGCCGCAGCCCACGACCCAGTCCGCACCACCTATCGCATGAACGAGGCTCCTCCAGTGGCGAACATCAAGTCCCAGAAGAAGCGCATCCTGACCAACGAGAAGGCCCGGCTGCGCAACAAGGCGGTCAAGTCCTCGCTGAAGACCGCGGTGCGCAAGTTCAACACCGCCGCAGCAGCCGGCGACGCAGACCAGGCCACCACGCTCGCCCATGACGCGGCCCGCAAGCTCGACAAGGCTGCCTCCAAGGGCGTGATCCACAAGAACCAGGCGGCTAACCGGAAGTCGGCCATCGCGAAGCGCACGGCCAGCCTCTGAGGCCCGCCACACACCTCGGCGCCGTCCCGACTGCGGGGGCGGCGTCGGTGTCGTTCCGGGTCGGGCAACCCCTAGGCGGCCCGCGCCGCGCCGATCTCCACGACTGCCCTGGTCAAGGCGAGCGTCGGGTCGTTGCCCCCACCCTTCACCTGCAGGTCGGCCGCGGCGACCGCGCGGATCGCCCGAACCAGGCCGCTGGGCGTCCACCCTCGAAGTTGGGTCCGCAGGATGCGAAGCTTCCACGGCGGCACGCCGAGATCGCGGGCCAGGTCGGCATCTCGGACACCGCGTGGCGCGCCGGAAAGCCTGGCCAGGGAACGCACGGCGGTCGCCAGAGCCGCCGTGACGAGGACCGGGTCGGTGCCTGTCTCCAGTGCCCAGCGCAGCTGCTCGAGCGCGACGACCGTCCGCCCCTCGACGGCCCGGTCGGCCACGGCCCAGCCCTTGACCTCGGCCTGTCCCTCGAAGTACGTACCGACGACGGCGTCGTCGACGAGGCCGTGCTCGGCGTCGGCGACGAGCTGAGCCGCGGCGGATGCCAGGCTGCGCAGGTCACCACCGACCGCTTCGACCAGCCGCCGCGCGGCAGCCTCGTCCATCCGCCCGCCGGCGGAGGCGACCTCGGACCGGACGAACGTCACCTGGTCTTCGGGCCTGGTGAGCCGCTCACAGACGATCTCGCGAACCGTCGCGCCACGCAGCCCGTCGAGCAGCCTCTTGCCTTTGGGCCCACCGGGGTGGAC
>JBKPCP010000047.1:0-61742 GCA_046727475.1 Actinomycetota bacterium
CGGGTAGGTGGTCCACGGAAGCGGCGAGAGCAGATCCGGGTGGCCGCTACGGGCCGTTCCAACGCGTCGCATCGTCGCTTTCCTCCCTCTCTTCCGCATGGTTGGGTGCTCGAGACATTCCCGAAAGCGCCGCCTCGACCCGAGCTCGCGGGATCCGCTCGCCGGCGACGATCCTCCCTCCCGCGTGCTGCGCTGCCGCAGAGACCGGTTGAGCCCAGCGATCCTCGGCAACGAGGAGCAGAGCGGCCGTGCCAGGCTCGAGGACAACGGATGCCTGGTCGATGTCCCGATCACTGAGCAAGCCACCCACCTCCCCCTCCACGGCGGCCAACGCCGCCAGACTCGGCACAGCCTCCAGCTCTAGTACGTTGACAGTCGCGTCGTCGGCCCGCGCGATCGCAACGACGTCGAGCACCCGGATCGTCGCCGCCCGGACCAGGTCAGCAAGCTCCGACGCGATGTCCGCGACTGAGTCGAGGTCCGGCACGACAATGACGAGACACTCGACGAGGTCGGTGTCCACGGCCGCTCGCCGTCCACTCTCTGCCGCATCCGTCATTCGCTCGACCTGGTATTCCCTGCTGCAGCCGTCCTAGATTCAGATCGTGGCGCCGACACGGGTTGGCGTGGACCACCCCACAGGGGGTAGTCAAGGATCCGAGTCGGCAGCCTCCGCAGCCGTGCCGCTCGCACAGGCTCCCTTTCACGCGATGCGTTCCACCCGCCTCCGGGTGGTGCCGGGCCACCCCGTGCGCGAACATGATGCATTGGTACGTGCTGAAGAAGGGATGCATTGGTACGTGCTGAAGAAGGGCATCGTCATGAACATTGCCGAGGCTGGACCCGTCGACGTCATCCTGCTGAAGTTTCCGGGCAACCAGTTCAGAGGTGAGATCGGCCCCGCGTTGCGGGATCTTGTCGTGCGCGGGCTTGTGCGCGTCCTCGATCTTCTCTTCGTCTACAAGGACGCGGATGGCACCGTCGGCTCCATCGAGCTGGGTGGTCTCGGTGCTGCACTCGAGCCCTCGTTCGTCGATCTCGACGGGCAGCTCGGAGGCGGGTTGTTCGACGCCGAAGATGTGGACGAGGTGGCGGCTGGGCTGGAGTCGGGAAGCTCCGTAGCCGTGGTCGCCATTGAGAACCTCTGGGCCATTCCGTTCATCTACGCGGTTCGCAACGCAGGCGGCGAGCTCGTTGACCAGGCGCGTGTCCGGTCGGAGGTCGTGGCAGCAGTCCGCCGTGACATCGCGCAGGGCTCCTGAGGAGGGATGACGATGGGTCTCCTTCGTGGCATGGCCCGCACCGCGGTGGTCGCCGGGACCGCCACAGCAGTGTCGAACCGGGTGTCACGTCGCCAGGCGGAGCGTTGGCAGGCGCAGGAGTATGAGGCGCAGGGCCCACCCCCGCCTCCTGCATCGGTCGGACAGGCGCCAACGGGTGCCCCCGGCGCCGGCGATGCGCTGACCACAGAGATTGAACGGCTCTCGGACCTGCGCCAGCGAGGCGTGCTCAGCGACGAGGAGTTCGCGGCGGCGAAGGCGAAGCTGCTCGGCCTCTGAGGTGTCGATCCCCCATGACCGAGGGCGCTAGTACCGGCGTTCCAGGGGAGGCGACGCTGAATCGGCGGCTCGCCATCCTGCTGGCGATGGCGATGTTTGTGCTGGTCGTCGACACCTCCCTCATGAACGTCTCGATCTCGGCGGTGGTACGGGACATCGGCACGACCGTCAGCGGCGTTCAGTCCGCAATCGCGCTGGAGGCGCTGGTCTCGGCCGCTTTCATCCTGATCGGCAGCAAGGTGGGCGACCTTTTCGGGCGCAAGCGGGCGTACGTGCTGGGCCTGCTCGGCTACGCCATAGGCGCCGTGGCCATGACGCTCGCCCAGGGCCTGACCACCATCATCTTCTTCTGGGCAATAGTCGGTGGTCTTGGCGCGTCGCTCCTGCTGCCGTCGATGCAGTCGCTCATTCACGGCAACTTCGAAGGAGCAGCTCAGAAGAAGGTCTACGCCTTGGTCGGTGCGGCAGCGGCGATCGCCGCCGCGGTGGGGCCGCTGCTCGGCGGCTTCATCACCACCTACCTGTCGTGGCGCATCGCGTTCCTGCTCGAGGCCGTCGTCATCGCGATCGTCCTGTCGGGCATCGGGCTCGTCCGTGATGCGCCCTACACAGGACCTCGGGGTGTCGACGTCGTCGGTGCGGTCGTCTCGGTGCTCGGCATGGGTGGCATCGTGCTCAGCATCCTGGTGTGGCAGGAGGGCGGCGAATCCGTCGCCGCCATCCTTGTAGTCGGTGCACTGGCGCTGATTGGTCTTGTCGTCTGGCTCAGGCGCCGCAAGCGCCAAGGGCGTCCGACCCTGATCGACCCACACCTGTTCAGGTCCAAGATCTTCCGGCTGGGAATCACCCAGCAGATGCTGCAGCAGATCGTGCTGGGCGGCTTGATGATCGCGCTTCCGATCTACTTGCAGATGGTGCTCGAGTACGACGCGATGCGGGCGGGTCTGTCACTTGCCCCACTCTCGTTGAGCATGTTCGCCATTGCCATGCTGGTGGGAAAGCGGGCGGGACGACGACGTGCCAGCAGCATCGTCCGGGTCGGGTTCCTGCTTGTGACGATAGGCACCGGCGTGCTGATCCCGATCGTGCCGCGAGCCGACTCCGGATGGTCCCTCGCGGTCCCGTTGGTAGTTGCGGGCTCGGGGCTCGGCTTGCTGGTGTCACAGCTCAACAACTACACGCTGGGCCCGATCTCCGAGGAAGGAGTCAGCGAGGCCGCTGGAGTCAATTCTGCAGCCGGGTCGTTCGGCCTGTCGTTCGGGCTGGCATTCGCCGGCGCCATCATGCTCGCGACGCTCTCCCTCACCTTCACCAACATGGCGGACGCGAGCAGCGTGCTCCCCGCCGGCGACAAACAGCGTGTAGCACAGGCGCTGGAGGACGACGCAGAGGTCATGAGCAACACGCAACTCGAGTCGCTGCTCGTCGACCAGCCGGAGGAGATTCAGGACGAGATCGCTCGGATCAACACCGATGCACGGCCGATCGCACTCCAGGTGGCGCTGCTCGTCCCCCTCCTCGCCGGCCTTGCCGGTCTGTCCAACTCGTTCCGCATGGTGCGGCTACCAGAACCCAAGCCGTCAGGCGCTGCCGGGGGCCTTGCGTTGGGCTGACAGGAGACACCGCAACCACCCTGCCGTGGGTGGGGTCCGCCTACCCAGTGCCGATTTAGCGTCGCGGACAGGCTGACCCCTGCGCACCTGGCTTGTGCCTGGGCGCGGAGACGGGGAGTGGACACGATGCTCAACTTACGAAACCGCAGCTTCCTCAAGGAGATCGACTTCACGCCCGGCGAGCTGCGCCACCTGCTGCAGCTTGCCCAGGCGCTGAAGATCGCAAAGTATGCCGGCACCGAAAACCGGCGGCTGGAAGGCAAGGAGATCGCGCTGATCTTCGAGAAGACCTCTACCCGCACTCGGTCCGCCTTCGAGGTCGCCGCCTTCGACCAAGGCGCTCACGTGACCTACCTCGATCCGTCGGGGTCACAACTGGGCCACAAGGAGTCTGTTGCGGATACGGCACGGGTGTTGGGGCGGATGTATGACGCCATCGAGTTTCGTGGCAACCTTCAGTCGGATGTCGAGGCGCTGGCAGAACACGCCGGTGTTCCCGTGTACAACGGGCTCACCAATGAGTGGCACCCGACACAGATGCTGGCTGACTTCCTCACCATGCACGAGGCCAGCGGAAGGCCGTACGACGCCCTGACCTATGCCTTCGTCGGAGACTGTCGCTTCAACATGGGAAGGTCGCTCTTGGTCATGGGCGCCCTGATGGGCGCAGACGTGCGGCTGGCCGGGCCGGAGGCGCTGCGGCCCCCCGAGGACGTCGTGACCATTGCCGAGGGAATCGCCGCCCGGACGGGCTCCCGAATCACGATCACTGACGACGTCAGCCAAGCCGTGGCAGGTGCGGACTTCATCCACACCGACGTGTGGGTGTCCATGGGTGAGTCCAAGGACGTCTGGCACGAGCGCATCCGACTCCTCGCGCCGTACCAGGTCAATAGGGAACTCCTCGAAAAGACCGGCAACCCGAAGGTGAAGTTCATGCACTGCCTGCCCGCCTTCCACGACCAAGACACAGTCGTCGGCAGGGAGATCATGGAGCACACCGGCATGCGTGAAGGCCTCGAAGTGACAGGAAACGTCTTCGACTCGCCCGCCAGCATCGTCTTCGATCAGGCGGAGAACAGGCTGCACACGATCAAGGCGCTGCTTGTCGCCACGCTCGGAAGTTAGGTGGCTGGCCGTGCGCATCCTCGTGGCCCTTGGTGGCAACGCCTTGCTCAAACGTGGCGAGCCCATGACGGCCGACATGCAGCGCGCCAATGTTCGGACCGCCGCACGGTCCCTGGCGCCCGTTGCCGAGCGCCATCAGGTGGTTCTATCCCACGGCAACGGCCCGCAGGTCGGTCTGCTCGCCCTCCAAGCGGCGGCCTACCAGGACGTCGAGGCCTACCCCTTGGACGTCCTGGGAGCGCAGACCGAAGGGATGATCGGCTACCTGATCGAGCAAGAGCTCGGCAATCTGCTCCCGGCTGAGGTTCCACTCGCCACGATCCTCACGATGATCGAAGTCGATGCGGCCGATACGGCCTTTGCCGACCCGACCAAGTTCGTCGGCCCGCTCTACGACGACACGGACGCGAACACGTTGGCAGCCGAGAAGGGCTGGGTGTTCAAGCGTGACGGCGAACGTCTGCGCCGGGTCGTCCCGTCGCCACAGCCCAAGAGGATCTTCGAGATCCGTCCCATCCGATGGCTGCTCGAGCGGGGCGTCCTGGTCATCTGCGCCGGTGGGGGCGGCATCCCTACGACATGGGTGGCGGGCCAGGAACGGATTCTGGGGGGCGTGGAGGCGGTCATCGACAAGGACCTGGCCAGCGAGCTGCTCGCCCGGGAGGTCGAGGCCGACCTGTTTGTGATGGCCACAGACGTGGATGGCGTCTATGAGGACTGGGGAACGTCACGTCAGCGTCGCCTGGAGCGCGTGACGGTGGACGAGCTGCGCGGCAAGCAATTCGCGTCGGGGTCGATGGGACCGAAGGTTGAAGCCGCGACGCGGTTCGTCGAAGCAACCGGACGGTATGCCGCCATTGGCGCCTTGGACGAAATCGAGCAGATCGTGAAGGGCGGCGCCGGCACCACGGTAACGCCCACGGAGACTGGGAAGTGAGATCGATGACCGAGTTCGGTGTGCACTCGGAGGTGGGCAGGCTTCGCAAGGTCATGGTCCACCGACCGGATCTGAGCCTGCAGCGGTTGACACCCGCGAACCACGACGATCTGCTCTTTGACGACGTGCTCTGGGTGGAACGCGCACAGCGCGAACACGACCAGTTCGTCGCGCGCATGCGGGAGCGGGGCGTCGAGGTGTTCTACCTGTCGGAGCTGCTGGCCGAGGCGCTGGCGGAGAGCGACGATGGCAGGCAGCGACTCATCGAGCTCGTCGCGTCCGAGTACACGGTCGGGTGGTCACTGGTCGACGAGGTGCGGACTCTGCTCGCGGACCTCAAGCCCGACCAGCTGGCCGAGCACCTCATTGGGGGGCTCACCGTGGCAGAGGCCGGCCTGGATCCGGCAGCGGTGGCCGAGACGTCATTGATCGGCGCCGCAATCGCGGAGACCAGCGCCTTTGTGCTACCACCGCTGCCCAACACGCTGTTCACGCGTGACTCGTCGTGCTGGATCTACGGAGGCGTCTCGATCAATCCCATGTACTGGCCGGCCAGGCGGCGCGAGGGGTACAACGTCGCCGCGATCTACCGGGCGCACCCGATGTTCGCCGGGGCGGGCTTCGAGTTCTGGTACCCACCGGAAGGGCCGGACGGCCGGTTCGAGATCGCCGACTTCGGCCGGGCGTCCCTGGAGGGCGGTGATGTCATGCCCATCGGCAATGGCACTGTCCTCATCGGCATGAGCGAACGATCGCAAGGACGCATGATCGAGCAGATTGCCAAGGCGCTCTTTGCCAAGGGTGCGGCAGGGCAAGTCATCGCCGCGGTGATGTCGAAGGACCGCGCGCACATGCACCTGGACACGGTCTTCACGCTGCTCGATAGGGACAAGGCGACGGCGTATCCGAAGGTCGTCGACAGCATCCGGGCCATCAGCCTGCGCCCCGGATCGGGTCGCAACGACTTCCACGTCACGGTTGAGCGGGACTTCATCGAGGCGGTCGCCAACGCCTTGGGAGTCGACAAGCTGCACGTTGTCGAAACCGGCGGGGACGCCTACCAGCAGGAGCGGGAGCAGTGGGACGACGGCAACAACGTCGTAGCGCTGGAGCCCGGCGTGGTCGTGGCCTACGAGCGCAACACGTACACGATTGCCAAGATGCGACAGGCGGGCGTCGAAGTCGTCGAGATCGAGGGATTCGAGCTCGGGAAGGGCCGCGGGGGCGGGCACTGCATGACCTGCCCGCTGCTGCGAGACCCGCTGTAGGAGGAGGTAGCGGTGTCGACTGCGGTAGTGCGCTGGGCGGTCGCCGCGATCGTAGTGCTCGCCATCGTGGCGCTTCTGGCCTACGCCCGCAATGACCCAGGCGTTGGTGGGCGAGTGCCGGATGCGCCTGGCGCCGGCGCAGCTGTGGCATCCATCGACGCGCTTGTTGACGCTGGGCGCCGATCGTGACGCTCGAGGCGGAGGAGAAGCCACAGGCCGCGCCGCGGCCGCCCAGTTTCCCGGATGCGCTTGCGCCGGTGGTCGTGCTCGTCGTGTTGCTGGCGCTCACCATCGCACTGTTCGGCATCGATGCCACGGACGGACCGCTGCAGGTCGCCCTGTTCACCAGTGCCACCTTCGCCGGGCTCGTGGCACTGAAGAACGGGCATACCGCAGCCACCTTGCGTGACGCTGCCATCGGTGGTGTCTCGTCGGCGATGGGTGCGGTGTTCATCCTTCTCGCGGTCGGCGCGCTCATCGGGACGTGGAACATGGCAGGCACGATCCCGACCGTCGTTTCGTATGGCATTGCGCTGCTCAAGCCGGCCATTTTCTACGCAACGGTCGCATTGATCTGCGCGGTCGTGGGTGCGGTCACGGGCAGCTCCTGGACGACGGCTGGCACGCTGGGCGTCGCCTTCGTGGGCATGGCGCCAATCCTTGGCATGTCGATCACGATCACGGCTGGGGCGGTCATATCCGGTGCCTACATGGGCGACAAGATGTCGCCCCTCTCCGAGACGACGGTGCTCGTGCCAAGCCTGGTCGGTGGCGTGACGGTCAACCAACACATCCGCGGAATGGCATGGACAGTCGTACCGTCCTTTGCGATCGCGTTCCTCGGGTTTCTCGTCATCGGTGTCTTCGACGAGCCGGCGTCGTCGGCGGTGGGCGCCGACGAGGCACGTGCCGTGCTCGCTGACGCCTTCACCATCTCGCCCGTCAACCTGTTGCCGCTGGCGCTCCTTGTTGCGCTCACCCTCTTGCGCGTCCCACCCTTTCTCGCCATCTTCGGCGTCGCGCTGGCCGCTGGCGTCCTCGCCTGCTTCACCCAGCGCGAGGCGGTCAGTGCCTTCGTCGGCGAGACCGATCAGGGAGTGGTTCTGGACGGCGTCGAGGCCGTCTACCAGTCCATGGCCAACGGGTTCGTCTCGACAACCGGCAACGCCACGATCGACGACCTCTTCTCGGGTGGGGGCATGTCAGGCATGCTCACCACCGTCTGGCTCATCCTCGGAGCGCTGAGCTTTGCCGCCATCATGGAGGAGGCGGGATTCCTCAACCGGCTGATCGCTCCGATCGTCAGCCGCGCCCACTCGGACGCACGTCTCATCGCATCTGTCGCCGCCACGAGCACCGGGCTCAACGTCGTGGCCGGCGATCAGTACGTTGCGGACGTCCTGCCGGCCCGGGTCTTCCGGGAGGAGTTCGCCAAGCGAGGGTTGGCGCCGCGGATGCTGTCGCGGACCGTCGAGGACACAGGCACCGTGACCTCACCGCTCGTGCCGTGGAACACGTGCGGCGCCTACATGACCGGCGTGCTGGGGGTTTCTACCATGCAGTACCTCCCGTACGCCTTCTTCAACCTGGTCAACCCCCTTGTCGCTCTTGCCTACGCATTCACCGGTTTCCGGATCGAGCGCATCGAGCCGGCCGAAATGCCGACCACGGCTGCCGCGAGCGATGCGCTGAGCGTCCATGACCAGCGTGGGCTGACCCCTGAAGGGAATCGCGATGTCGAGTGACTCCACGACCTCGGGCACGGCTTCGGCAGGCGAGACATCGACACTGGAGACCGCGCCGCGCCGACGCCGGTTCACGCTGCCGTCGGCGTACACCATCCTGTTCATCCTGATCGTCCTGACAGCGCTCGCGACGTGGATCATCCCGGCCGGCAGGTACGCCCTCGACCCAGAGGGGTCGCCGATCCCGGGCACCTACGAGGAGGTTGAGTCCAACCCGCAGCGCATCATCGTCGACTCGTTGGAAGCGCCGATCAACGGCCTCTACGGGATCGAGGATCCCGCCACCGGGCAGGTCGACGTGTTCAACAGCGGCACCCTGTTCGGCGCCATCGACGTCGCACTGTTCATCCTCGTCATCGGTGGCTTCATCGCCATCACCATGAAGACCGGTGCCATCCAGGCGGGGATAACGCTGCTGGTACGACGACTGGGCGGTCACGAGAAGTGGATGATTCCCATCCTGATGACAGTCTTCGCCATCGGCGGGACGACCTTCGGGATGGCCGAGGAAAGCCTGGCGTTCTACGTGCTCATCATCACGGTGATGATTGCAGCGAAGTACGACGCACTAGTGGGGGCATTGGTGATTCTGCTCGGCGCAGGCATCGGTGTCCTTGGCTCCACGGTCAACCCTTTCGCCACCGGTATCGCGTCCGGCTTCGCCGACGTGCCGTTGAGCGAAGGGCTGGGCCTACGGCTTGTGATCCTCGTCGTGGGCCTGGTGATCGGCATCTGGTTCGTCCTCCGCTACGCGGAGCGGGTCCGGCGTGACCCATCCACCTCGCTCGTCTACGACATGAAGGATGCCAACGAGCGCCACTTCGCCGCCACGACTGATGCAGAAACCGGTGAAGTGGTCCTCACTGGCCGCCACAAGTTGGTTCTCGGTCTCTTCGCCGGTGCCTTCGTGGTGATGGTCTATGGCGTGATCCCGTGGGAGGACCTCAACATCGACCTGCCCACGTTGTGGTGGTGGTTCCCGGAGATGACCGCGTCCTTCCTGCTGTTCGCCATCCTGATCGGGCTGATCGGCAACATGGGAGAGGGAGAGCTGACGTCCACGTTCGTGGACGGCGCACGCGACCTGCTCGGCGTTGCTCTCATCATCGGCATCGCCCGGGGGATCACCGTCGTCATGAACAACGGCGAGATCACCGACACGGTGCTGCATTGGGCAGAGAACGCTCTGGGCGATGTCGGACAGGCCGCGTTCGCGGTGGTGATGTACCTGCTCTTCCTCCCGCTCTCGTTCCTGATCCCCTCCTCCTCCGGACTGGCCACCGTTGCCATGCCGATCATGGCGCCATTGGCCGACTTCGCCGGCGCAGATCGCAGCCTCATCGTGACGGCCTACCAGTGTGCCTCAGGGCTGTTGAACCTGGTCACACCCACGTCTGCCGTGGTCATGGGTGGATTGGCCATCGCCCGCGTTCCGTACGGCAAGTACCTGAGGTTTGTGTGGCCCTTGCTGGCGATGCTGGCGGGACTCACCATCGTCGTCCTTGCGGCTGGCGCCTACCTGGCATGAAATGGTCGGCGTCCGAGGCGCACCGAACAAACCGGAGAAAGGAGCCCGTAATGGCTGCACTTACCGTGTGGCGGTTCGACACACCGGACGGCGCCGAGAGAGCTGAGGCGATCCTGCTGCGAATGGCCAGAGAAGGTGACATCGGAGTCATGGACGCGGCCACGGTCAGTTGGGCGCCCGGTCAGAAAAAGCCGCGGACCCGTCACCTGACCGACCTCACTGGCGGGAGGGCCGGTTGGGGTGCCTTCTGGGGCTTCCTCTTCGGCCTGTTGTTCTTCGTTCCGCTGTTGGGCACTGCGGTGGGAGCGGGTGTTGGAGCAATGGCGGGCCACTTCGCCGACACCGGCATCGACCGCGAGTTCATCAGCTCGGTCCAGGCCAAGGTCACTCCCGGCACGTCGGCCCTGTTCTTGTTGTCCGACCACGCCGCTATGGGCAGGCTCAAGCTCGAGTTCGTGGGGCTGAAGCCTGAGTTGATCTCGACAAACCTCAGCGAGGAGCAGGAGCAGACATTGCGCGATGCATTCTCCGACAACTGAACGGAGGGACTCAAGCCGGCCGTCGCCCGCACAGCTCACGAGCGACGAGCAGTTCACGCAGCACATCGTTGGCGGGCCCAGATCGTCGTCGGTCTCGAGCCGTTCTGCCAGACGTAGGCAACCCGTGGGGGTGGAGCCGTCAGGCAAACGGCACCACCCCCCAACGGATTCCTACGCGCTCAGGTGTGCCGGCTTGTGCGTCTCCTGCTCGATCTCGCCGGCAGCTTTCTCCAGGAGCTGGTGCACCAGGTCCGACAGCGCCCGCGCCGCAGCGATCTCCTCGCCGACCCGCGGCTGCAACGGGTCAGCAGGGTTGCGCTTGGCGTGTCCGCGTGCCCGCATCTCGGTCCCGTCAGGCAGCCGGACGAGGCTGGCAGCGGTCGTATGTGACTCGTCCTCGGTGAACTCGACCTCGATGTGCCATCCGACAGATTGCATCCTCATCACCTCCCGACTCCTCTGCAGCATGCTCCTGTCCGGGCGCGTCAAACACCCCTTGCCAGATCGTCTGCGACGCACCGACTTCACAGAGTCAGGTCCACCACGACCGCGAAATGGTCGCTCGGGTAGAGACCGTCCACCGGCCGACCGTCGATGAACGCCCGGTCGACCCGCAGGCTCTCCGACTCCCGGCCCGGTTTCGCCAGGACGTAGTCGATCCTCCGGTCGATCTGCTGGGTGGCCGCCAGCGGCGCGAACGGCACCTCCGAGCTGAGGGTCACCGCGTCCGGATCGCCGCCACCGGCGACCCAGGTGTCCTCGACGACCTCGGTCAAGATCGACAGCTGCGGGGTGTCAGGCCCAGCGTTCAGGTCCGCTGCCAGCAGCACGGGCAGTACGCCGTCCACCGTCGGATCCGAAACCAGATCGGCGAGCGCGTGCATCTGTGCCAGCTGGTCATCTGCGAACTCCGGCTCCCACTCGACACAGGTCACGACCACGTGCAGTGGACCCGTGGGGTGATCGATCGTTGCCAGCAGCGCCGCGGGCTCGTACCTGTGCGTGGCCGGTAACCGGATCGTGCGGACATGGGCGATAGCCCAGCGACTCAGCACTGCGACACCGACGTCCATCCCTTCCTGGTCGGGCGATTCCAAGGGGTCCGGCACCGGCGGCAGCGACGGCGTCGCCACGGCATGCGCCATCCCAAGACGACGGCCGAGCAGCTCAGCCTGTGACGAGTCCCGGCCGACCCAGACCTCCTGCAAACCGACCACGTCGGGTCGCAGCCGCGTCAAGGTCTCGACGATGCCTCGCTCTCGGGTACGCCAGTCCGGCGCGAATCGCCACAGTAGGTTCCAGCTCACGACACGCATAGATGCCCTGAAAGCCCTCGATCACCCACACCCGATCCGGCCGCCGGTTCACAAACATTGTCCGGTAGCCGTCACTGTCGGTGGCTTACCGGTCCCCGCCGCGAACCGTCTCATCAGCGGTCATCACCTCGACCGTGACGGAGCGTTGTGCGGGTCTATGCCGATGATCACGCGGCCTGGTTCTGCGGCCACCCTGATCCTCCGATGCTCGATCCACTACTGGTCCTCGAGCGGTGACGTACCCGCGGCGCGCCTGGTGACGCCAGAGTCCTGGCCTTTCGAGCGCGCCGCGGGTATCGGCTCCGTCAGTCTGGGATGTAGTTGAGGTCCTGTGCCGACGGCGTCCAGTCAGGCGACGCCGGACCGCGGCCGAGACCGCACGCACTGTCGGGCAATGGGGTTCCTTCCTCCGCGGGCGGACCGTACAGTCGCTCCGCAGCGACCCACGGCTCCGCGGCCTGACCGTCGAGGAGCAGCGGGATGAGACCCCGTTCGGGTTGGGTCAGAGGAACCATGTACCCACTCGGCCTCGTCTGGACGCGCCAGCCGTGGGCCTCGATGCGCTCGGCCACTGTGGTGGAACCGTCCGTGCGTGGACCGTTGTACTGCTGCTCGGTGAGGAGGTACCCGCACGGCGGATCCTCGAGGATCTGGTCCGGGGTCGGAACCTCGGGTGGCGGCGGGCTCTCACCGGGGTGCGGAGGCGGAAAAGCCGGGACGTCATACGAACCCCTGAACACGATCCGACCCGTGTTCAAGGTTTGGAACTCTGCCCCGTCCTCGGTTGCCTCAGTGATGTCGGCCTGATTCGCCCGGAAGTAGTCCAGGAACTCGTGGTAGTTGTAGAGAGCCGAGTATCCCTTGCGCTTCCGGCTGCTCGGCGTGTTGGACCCATCGTCGGACGGGCGCGTCTCCCCGCCCGCGCTGCGTGCCTCGAGTAGTGCACCGACCACGTTCTTGAGTCCCATGGTGTTGCGCAGGATGGTCTCCTGGCTGAGGCCGACCGCGCCGCCGCCCTGGCAGCCGTACGGGCAGTACCACCAGCCGTCGACGGAGCCCTGCTCGTAGAGCCAACCTTCGATCAGGTCCTTCGCCTGGCTGAATACCGGCCCGGCGACGTTGAGGTGCCGTGGGTAGAGCACCGGCAGATCCCCAGCCTGGATGTTGCCGAACTCGTGGCCGTCGAATCCTGCTTCGGGCCGATAGTCGCGCAGCATCCTGACGAACGCGAACGTCTCCGGCTGGCGAATCAGCGAGAAGTCGCGGTTCAGATCCTGCCCTGTGGAGTTGCCCCGAGTGTTCGCCGCGCGTCCGTCCCCGTTGATCGCAGGAACGATCAGGACCGTGGTGTTCGACAGGATGTCGATGGTGCGAGCGTCGTCACCGAACGCCAACTGCCGGGCCAGGATCAGGCATGCCTCTCGCGAGGACGGCTCATTGCCGTGCACATTGCAGTTGACGAGTGCTGCAGAGGAATGGGCGATCCTCCTCGCAGTTCCCGGCGGCGTCGGGTAGCCGATGATGAACATGTTGATCGGACGGCCGAGAACCGTCCGCCCTATCTCCACGACCCGCACCCGTTCGCTCGCTGCGTCGAGCGCGGCCGTGTAGGCGTACTCGTTCACGTCGCTGGTGAACTGCGCCGCCTGGGTCATTTCCCACTGGGTGCGAAGGTTCTCTCCCGGGACGCCTGGATCGCCCCACTGCGGCAGGGTGGTGTCGTACACCGGATCGGAGAACGGCTCCCCGGTCGCGGCGACGCGCCAGCGGAACCGATCGCCCGGGTTGAAGTTGGCATCGGCGAAGGCCGGCGAGTCCTGGTTCACCTGCCGGTTGGGTCGCCAGATACCCGTGATCACCGGTTCGCCGATGGGATTGTTGTCGGCATCCACGGGGGTGCGCTCTATCTGGTACTCGGTTGCCCCCTCCACGGGTTCCCAACTCAGCGTGGCGTATCCCAGTTGCTGCTCGACGGTGAGGGCGGTGACTTGACCCTGCTCCTGTGCCCGGGAGGTTCCCGTGGAAATCAGTGAAACGATGAGCACAATTCCGACACTGGCCGCCAGCAGCACCCGGCTCCGGTGACCTCTGGCCCCCCGCCAAGCAATGGCTTCCTCTGTCTGCATGGGTTTGTCCTCTTCTCCTCGGTAGTTCTCATCACCGCGGATAGTGGTAGTTCGCCGCACTCACCTCCTGACTCCGATGCCAAATCTCCTTCCCCGGAGACGATGTCGCTCGGCTAAGTCGGTCAGGCCGACGTAGCCGAGCGACTGCCCGATATTCGCTCATTTCCGTGCCGAGATGCGCTCACGCCCCTAGAGGATCGTCGTTTCCAGGAACTCACGAGAGCGGCCTCCTCTCATAGCGGAGGCGCCCGCCCGAGTTGAGGCGGTATGCCTCATGGGTTTCGGAAAAACGGCAAATACTATACCACAGCTATACATTGCCGTCAATTGATTTCATTCTCCTCGAGAATTGCCCGATTAGATCCAGAGAAAGGGCGCGAGAAAAGGATGCGTCCCCTCGATTAGCCCCTCAAAAGGACGCTCGCCTCCATTGCGGGCAAGGTGCGGCGGGCTGACCCGTCCGACGTCAACGTCCAGCGCTCACTCGCCTGCTGCACCGGCTCAACCTGGTGGCGTGGGATGTGCACGTACAGGTGGCTCGTGTCGCGGCCAGTCGCTCTCGCTGTCCTTCAGCGCTTGATCAAGCCGAGCCGATCCTGGTCGTCTCGCTGTCGGCGTTGTTGGTTGTGTCCGGGTCGAACTCGACGGCGGACACCTGCGCTTGGTCGGTGACCGATCCGATTCCCCGTGGCCGCAGCCTGACCGTCAGGGTGGCGTCGGCACCACTGGCCAATTCTCCCAGTTGACAGTCGATGCTGCTGTCGGCCGTCTGCGCGCACTGGCCCTGGGTGGCGCCGAGAGACAGAAGCTGTACGCCGCCCGGGACTGTCGTGCTCCAGGTATCGGCGAGGGTGACCCCTGACGCCGGTGATGGGCCGAGGTTGGTGATCGTCACCGTGTAGGAGAGGGCCTCCCCCGGGGTGGATGGGTCGGCCGACTCGCTGATCTGCACGGACAGGTCGGCGGCCGGGCTCGCGTTGACCACGGTCGAATCGGCGTTGTTCGACGACACCGGATCGGGCTGGTCCGAGGTGAGCGAGCCTTGCACCGTATAGGAGCCCGCCTCGGAGGCCGTGACCCCGAGGATTCCGATGCTTCCGGCGCCCGGCGGCAGCGATCCCCAAGAGTAGGAACAGCTCAGCCCGGTGTCGGTCTCGGTGCACAGACCACCACCGAAGTCACCGGGTCGGAGGCCGAGCGGGAACTCGAGGATGACGGTCAAGCCGGTCGCGGCCGCTGGGCCGGCGTTCCGGACCTCGACGCCCAGAAAGATGTTCTGCCCGGCGTAGCCCTCCACCGAGGTGGGAAGGTTGATCGACACGTCCGCTTCGGTCGGCTCGACTACCACCGTGTCTTCGGTGTCGGAGTTGTTCGAGAGATCTCGGTCCTGCTCGGTCGCGGTCACCGCGTAGGTGACCTGTAGGACACCCGCTGTGGAAGGCGTGACGGTGATGAGAACTATGCGGGCCGCATCGGCGTCCCACGACGGGAAACTGCACGTCACGGTCCCGGCTGACTCGGAACATGCCGGGTCCGACTCGAAGGGCTCGAACCGGACGGTGGCGGGAAGAGTGGCGGTCACCTCGACCCCCGTAGCGGGGCTGGGCCCGAGGTTCGCCACCTCCAGCTGGTAGCGCAGATCGTGATTCGTGAGGACGGGGTCTGGACTGTCGCTGACCATGATGGACATGTCTGCTCTCGCCGGCGCTCGAGCAGAGGCGCTGCCAGCGGCGAAGGTCGGAACGAGACTCAGCAGGACAGCCAGAACAAGGAGCATGGATCTACGCCGGTTCCCCACCCTCGGCGGCGATTCGTACTGATTGCGCGACCGCAGCATCGGGACCGTCCTCCCAACATCGACGAGGCGTGTCCGTCGACGTCACGTCGCCAGCTCAGCCAAGCACGTCTGTCCACGCTGAGCATCGGACGAGACAGCGGACTCATCGGCCCCGCGGCGTCGTCCTCGACCCCACACCTTGGCACCATCTGACCGCCATGCACAGGTCTGAGCACGTGAGCGTTTCCACCCTTGCGGCGCCTACCAGCGAACCGTCGAACACCGTGGCAGCTACGGAGCGGCGGAGAACCTGGCCACGACCCGGCGCTGTCGTCCCAGGCGGCGCTTCCTAGCGCCGCCGCCGACCGCTGTCTTGACGCTCGAGCGGGGTTCGCCAGGTCCAGGTGCCCGGCGTCTCCGCCGGGCTGTCCAGCGCCGGAACCGAGGTGGGCACTGGGTCCTCGTCGATGGGTGAGACCGCAATCATGACGGACGTGATGCAGAGGAAGGCCGCCATTCCGATGGTCAGCGGGAGGATGAACTGCAAGGCGGTCGCACCGGACAGCGCAGTGTGCTCCGCGTGCACATCGACCCGCAGCGCCGCCATGGCGGTGTAATGCATGCTGCTGACCGCGAGGCCCATGACCAACGCCGCGATCAGGGCACCGAGCAGGTCCTGAACCCGGGTCACGATCCAGAGGGCGGCTGTGGCCGCGACGATGGCGATCACCACCGAGGTGACCACCAGCAGCGTGCTGTAGCCGACCGTCCCATTGACGCGTACGGCCGCCATGCCCGTGTAATGCATGGTCGCGACACCCAAGCCGGTACCGACACCACCCAGGAGCAGGGAGCGCGTCGTCGCCTCGCCGTACCCGACCGTGAAAACCCCGGCGCCGACCACGACGATGGCGACTGCCAGGCTGATCAAGGTCAGCGGGACGTCGTACCGGATGACGGAGCCGGACACGCCGAATCCGAGCATCGCGATGAAGTGCATCGTCCAGATGCCGGAGCCGATCGCCGTTGCGCCCAGCATCAACCAGTTGCGCCGTGAGCGGCCGGTCTCCCTCAATGCCCGGACCGTGCAGCGCAGTCCAACGGCCGCACCGGTGCACGCCATCAGGTACGAGAGCACCGGGGTCAGCAGGCCGTAGCTGAAGTGTTGCATGTGTCCCACGACGGTTCCTTCCGCGCGGCCGAGTGTGCGGCGGCGGTCAGGATACGTGTCTCGACGGTTGACGTGAGACAGCCGGCCCGCTTCGAGGGTCGATGAACGCGCAGAACTCGTTCCCTTCCGGGTCGGCCATCACGTACCAGGCAGTGTCGTCGCCCGGCGGCCGCAGCATGGTTGCTCCGGCGTCGACGAGCAGGTTGACGTCGGCCGCGCTCACGTCCCAGTGGATGCGGTTCTTGACCGTCTTGGGTTCTGGCACGGGGTTGAAGTCCATGGTCTCGATCGCCATGCCGGGTACGTCCATGACCGTGGAGAAGCCGCTGTTGTCGTGCACGGACCGAGCGCCGTAGACCTCGGCCCACCACCGAGCCTGTGCCGGCGGGTCGGCGCTGTCCACCACCAGGCCGTGCAGGCGACGTTCAGGCAGGTCGGTGCGCAGGAACGCGCAGTATTCGCCGCCCTCGGGATCAGCCATGACCGTCCAGCGGCGGCCGTCGCCTTCCGGGAGCAGGATCCGGGAGCCCAGCGCTTCCAGGCGCGCCAGGTCGGTCGTGTAGACGTCGAGATGAACGCGATGCTTGGCCGACTTGGGCTCGGGTACCCGGTTGACCCAGATCCGCGGATGTGGTTCGGGCCCTGAGACCAGACCCTCGCCGTTGTCGTATGGCGTCCACGTCACACCCAGGACGGCCGCCCAGAAGGCGCCGAGCCGGGACGGGTCGTTGGCATCGATGCACAGCTTCTTGAAGCGGGCGAGAGCCATGAAGTGGACACTAGAGCCCGCCCAGGACAGGCTCGAAACATGGCCGTAGGTCGGCCACGAGCTTGCGGTTTGACAGGGCCCGGGCCCGCGACGGCGGGCGCTCGCGGGAGGCGCACATCTACAATCGTCGCGGTCGCTGCGTCTGCGGCTGCCGATCCCCGATGCTAAGGACGCCGTTCCCGTGCCCGCCTTGTTGACCGGATCCGCGTCCGCTTCCGAGGCTGTGGACGATGGTCTCACTGGCCTGGCCGGGCTGGCGGCGGACGTGATCGACGCTCTCGGCGAGGTGGGTGTCGGCGTCCTCACCTTCGTCGAGACCGTCTTTCCACCGATCCCCAGCGAGATCGTGCTCTCGCTGTCCGGATACCTCGCCGAGCGGGGACGGCTGAACATCGTGTGGGTCGTCGTTGCCGCGACGCTCGGAGCCGTTCTCGGTGCGCTCGTCCTCTACGGCCTGGGAGCCGTCTTCGGCGAGGACCGGGCCAGGCGCTGGCTGACCAGGCTGCCGCTCGTGGAGACGTCCGACTTCGACAACGCGTCGGCATGGTTCCACCGGCATGGCCACGGGGTGGTCTTCTTCGGACGGTTCGTGCCGATCGTGAGGAGTCTGGTCTCACTGCCCGCGGGTGCCCAGCGGATGCCGCTGACGCCCTTCGTGCTGCTGACGGGGCTGGGTAGCTTGCTGTGGAACAGCGCTCTGGTCGGTGCCGGCTACGCATTCGGCACGCAGTACGACCGGGTAGAGCAGTACATGGGATACCTGGACTACGTGATCTACCTGGCGGTCGCCGCGATCGTCGCCTGGTTTGTGGCACGCAAGCTGCGCCAGCGCCGAGCCGCCGCGGCTGCCGGCGGCCGTCACCGAGCCTGACTTACGTCCATGACCAGGCGCAGCCGCGCTTCACCAGGTTTCTGGGCCTGGTGAAGCGCCGCTGCGGGTGGTTAACGTGATCAAACGCCGGGGCGCCAGCTCCCCGGGTCCTGGCGCCGTCGTCCCGGGGGCAGGTCCCCTGCGGCTCCCCGATCCGCTCGCCGTCCCTCCCGGCCGGCTGGTGCTCGGCCCTCGCTAGAGCGTGCTGCCCTGCGCCTGCACGGTCTTCGCCAGGCCTGCCTCGGTGAGGCTCTCGAACACGTCGAGCATGTGCTGCAGGCGGTTCAGCTCGCTGCTGTGGAACGACGGGCCGTCCTCGCGTGCGACGGTGAGCACCAGGCCACCGGGAAGCGGTGCCCGAGCCAGGCGCGCACCCTCGGTGACCGCGATGGCCCGGGTTGGGACGCCCTCGGGCAGCCGAGGATGCGAAGGTGCCTCCGGGGTCGACATGAGGACCACGCTGCCCGCATCGGACACGCAGCCCCAGGTGGCGGCCAGCACCAGGGGTGCCGCATCCATCAGCGTGACGAGTGCGCGTTCGGGTGCCGTCACCATCTGAGCGATCACGCCCGCCTCGGGCATCGCCTCCGGGGTGCTACGCGCCGCCCACACGCCGACCGGGCGGACACCTGGGATCGAGCGCAGCGCGGACAGGAGCCGGTCGCGTGGCTGGCCCCTCCACTCCAAGGTGATGTCGTCGAGAGCCCGCCCCGAGTCACGCTCGAGCACGAAGATCTGAGCGACGTCGGCGCCCAGTACACCGAGCGTCCAGGTCACCCGGCCGAGCGAGCCAGGCTGGTCAGGAAGCTCGATACGCAGTCGCAGCAGCATGGGTGTCCCCGTCTCGGTCGGGCGGCGCCGCTCGTAACGGGAGAGCGGCCTGGCCCCCACCGTGCTCCGTCCACGTTGCCCCGGTGTTTCGGTCGTGGGTCGGTGGCGTCAACCCCTCAACACGTAGCCGAGCTCGAGCGCGGCCAGGACGGCGACGAGGAGGCTGACACCGGCCGGGAGCCGGCCGTCCGGAAGTGGCGGATTCTCCTGTGTCGTGGCGCGGTACCGACGGCCCGCACCGATGAGAACCCCGACGGCGAGCGGCAGCGCCACGAGTGTGACGGCGACCGCGAGCGCACCGAGCCGATCCACGCTCAGCCGGGCAGCGAGCAGCACCGCGCCGAGCAGGGCGAGCGCGGTACGGACCCATGCCAGCGCCGTGCGCTCGGTGTGCAGGCCTCGACCGTCCACGGCTCAGCCGGCCAGCACCGACACCACCACAATGGCGGCCACCACGACCAGCCCGAATGCCAGCAACGGCGCCAGCGCGGGCGATGGCAGGGGCCGGGACTGCCGAAGCGCCCGCTCGGCGCGGGCCCACCGTGCGAAGGCAGCGCCGCTCGCGACCGCACCGAGCACGACGAGCGCGGTGACCAACCCCCGCCGGGGACCGTCGGACGCGGGGACGTCGAGACCCTCGAGCGCGACGCCGGTGGCAAGCAGCGCAAGTCCGGTCCTGATCCACGCCAGGAACGTGCGTTCGTTCGCGAAGCTGAAACGGGGATCGGGTTCGTCGCCGACACCGTAGACCTGCTGGGGCCACCGCGGCCTCGGTGGATCACCCTGGCCAACGCTCAGCGGGGCACCTCCTGGTCCGACCGCCGATGCCGCCCGGGCGTGCGCAGCCCGGGAGCGGTGCCGCTGTCACGTGCTGCGCCGGGCTGAGTATCGACGTTCGGATCGGATGCTGAGCTGGGCTGCCGGGGGTGTCCGTTGAAGAAGCTCGAACGGGACCCGCCGACCGACTCCACGTCGCCGACCGGCTCGGCACCTTCCGAGCGTGCCGCTGCGCCACCACCTGCCTCGGCTGGCGAGTGAGGTCGCGCCCCCACGTTGCTGGGATCGATGGCCGCGATCGTCCCCGCCGACTGGCTGGCCCGCACCGCCGCGCGCCGCCGCGCACGGCGCCCGCTTCCGGACGTGCCGGGCAGCTCCTCCAGATCACGGACCGGGGCGTCGATCCACTGGATGCTGGTCGCCTCGCCATGGCCGTGAACGGCCAGCATGTGTTCCAGCGACTCCCAGATGCTGGTTGCCGGATGGTTGGAGCACCAGCGCAGCACCACGTGGCCGTCGGAGAAGGTGATGCCGTACGCGACGACGCCGATCCCCGATACCCCGGTGTAGTCGATGTGCCGGACGAGAGCGAACCTGCGAGGGAGCACCGTCGTCACCCGATGTCACTCGACCGGCCGGGCCACTAGGCCCTCGGCGGCGAGCGATGGCCGGTTCACCCGGTCATCCTGCTGGACGCGCCCACCCGGTGTCACCACTCCACGCCGCTCCGCCGGATCTCGGTCGCAACACCGACGTACCTGACGGCGGTCGTCGTGACTCCACGACGTCCGAACCGCGCTGGCATGAGGTGGACGATATGCCTCAGCGTGCGACCTGTGGCCGCCGGTCACCCCAGAGATAGCGCGGTCCGCTGCCGAGAGCCGCTGCCTGGTCGCCCGGGTTGTAGAGGTTGCACGCATTGAGCGACAGGCAACCGCAGCCGATGCACTCACCGAGCTCGTCCCGCAGGCGCTGCAGTTCGGAGATCCGCTGGTCGAGTCGCGACTGCCAGGCGCGCGACAGCCGACCCCAGTCGGCCGCGGTGGGCGTGCGTGCACTCGGTAGCGTGTCCAGGGCCTCCCGGATCTCGTCCAACGTCAACCCGCACCGCTGAGCCGCACGGACGAAGGCAACCCGACGCAGCGTGGAACGGGGGTACACCCGGTGCCCACCGGATGTCCGTTCCGACGACAGCAGGCCGCGCGCCTCGTAGAAGCGAAGCGCCGATGTCGCGGCCCCGCTGCGTTCCGCCAACTCGCCGATCGTCAGACGTGCACCCATCTACGCCCTCAACTTCAACCTAACTTGAGTTTGCACTCTAACCGATGATCTAGGCCGTGGTGGAGCCGGGACTCCCGGTGCGGGGCGACCGCACGCTAGGGTGCGGCACCGCCGCAGAACATCGAGGAGGGTTGCATGGAGCCCAGTGCCGACGTCGACGCGATGATCGTCGACGCCGTGAGGAACATCCGTGACCGGTTCGGATCCGACGGACTGCGCGAGATGATCGCGCTCGCCGACCGGGAGATCAACGGTGTGGAGCGTGCCGTGGCCGGCCTCGGCGACGACACCCGGGCGGCCGGCTCGGCCGCGGGGTACGACGCGGCGGACACGCAGGCGTGGATCGCATATACCAGCCAGGACTCCGACCACGCGGCGGACGACGGCGACTGAAGTCCGAGCCAGCTCGCGAGGTCAGGTGGCCCGGAGTGTCTCGAGGAACTCGCGGGCCCAGCGCGCGATGTCGTAAGTCATGACGTGGTCGCGCAGCCGCCGCATCCGCTCCTCGGCCTCGGCGTCGGGCAGCCGCATGGCCTCGCACAGCGTTCGCTTGAGTCCGTCGATGTCGTGCGGATTGACCAGGAACGCGCCGTCGAGCTCGTCGGCAGCACCCGCGAACTCCGACAGGACGAGCGCACCGCGCAGGTCGGTCCGCGCGGCGACGTACTCCTTGGCGACGAGGTTCATCCCGTCGCGCAGCGGCGTCACGACCATGACGTCTGCAGCCCGAAGAAGGGCGACCAGCTCGGCCCGGTCGTACGACGAGTGCAGGTAGTGGACGGCGGGCTGGCCGATCCGGCCGTATTCGCCGTTGATGCGCCCCACCTGGAGCTCGATGTCGTCACGCAGCGTCTGGTAGGCCTCGACCCGTTCCCGGCTCGGCGTGGCCACCTGGACGAAGACCGCCTCGTCGGGCGACACCTCGCCGTCGGCCAACAGCTCGCTCCAGGCCTTGAGCCGGTGGCCGATCCCCTTCGTGTAGTCGAGCCGGTCGACGCCCAGCAGCACGTGCTCGGGTGATCCGACCTCTTCGCGGACGGTGGCGCAGCGGGCGAGAACATCCGGATCCGACGCAAGCCGGGAGACCTCGCTAACCTCGATCGAGATCGGGAAGGCCCGCGCCAGTACCTTCCGCCCGTCGTCGACCAGCACCAGGTCGTCGGTGGCCACAGCGTCGGTGAACCGCGCACACAGCCCGACGAAGTTGTCAGCCGCGCCGAGCCGCTGGAACCCCACCAGGTCGGCGCCGAGCAGTCCTTCCAGGATCTGACGCCGCCACGGGAGCTGGGCAAACAGCTCGCCGGGTGGGAACGGGATGTGCAGGAAGAATCCGATCTTCACGTCCGGCCGCAGCTCGCGAAGCATCCGCGGGACCAGCTGGAGCTGGTAGTCCTGCACGAACACGACGGCGCCGTTGGCCGCGACCGAGGCTGCCGCCTCGGCGAACCGTCGGTTGACCCGCCGGTAGGCGTCCCACCACTCCCGGTGGAACTCCGGCGCGACGATGACGTCGTGGTAGAGCGGCCACAGCGTGGCGTTCGAGAACCCCTCGTAGTAGTGGCTCGTCTCCTCGGCGGACAGTGGGACCGCCACCAGGTCCATGTTCTCGGAGGAGAACGGCTCGGGCACATCGTCCGGCGAGCCGGTCCAGCCAACCCAAGCGCCGTCGTAGGAGCGCATCACCGGGGCAAGGGCGGTGACGAGGCCGCCAGGGCTCCGCCGCCAGGTCGTCGCACCGTCTTCGCCGGTCACCCGGTCGACCGGAAGCCGGTTGGCCACCACGACGAAGCTGCTCGTGCCCATGCGCATCACGGGGCCTCCCTCGTCTTCCACCGTAACCAACCCCAGTGCGCCCGACATCTCGGGTACATCGGCCTGTCGAATCACTGAGCCGGCAGCGCCTTTCGTACGATGCCGGAATGGAAGCCGCGCCCCGAGCAGTCACCAAGTTCCTTCCCGCCGACACGTCTGCTGTAACCGGGGAGCTCGACGAGCGCGACCGCGCGGTCCTCGAGTTCGAGCGCCAGTGGTGGAAGTACGCAGGTGCCAAGGAGCAGGCCGTCCGGGATCTGTTCGACATGTCGGCGACGCGCTACTACCAGGTGCTCAACGCCTTGATCGACCGCCCGGAGGCGCTGGTCCACGACCCGATGCTGGTCAAGCGGCTGCGCCGGCTGCGGTCGAGTCGGCAGCGGGCCCGGTCGGCGCGGCGGCTCGGTTTCGACGCCTGACGGTCGGGCTGTTCAGCCGAGCTCGCTGTCGGCGAAGCACCAGCGCCAGCTTTCGCCCGGCTCCGCCGAACGCATGACCGGGTGGCCCTCGCCCTCGTAGTGCAGGCGGGCGTGTCTGCGCGGCGAGGAGTCGCAGCACCCCATGTACCCACAGGCCAGACAGGTCCGCAGGTGTACCCAGTCGTGTCGGCCCTCGGCCTGGCAGCCCTCGCATCCGGTGGACCGCGTCTGTACCGAGGCGGGTGCCGCGGCGAGGTGTGGGCAGGGCTCGCGCACCGAGGTGCCTGCGGATAGTTCCCGGCGGTCCGTGGCATCCTCCACTCGCGCTCTTCGCAGGAGCAGCGTCTCCTCGAGGTCGAGTTCGACCTGAACCTGCCGCAACACGTCGTCGTCGAGGTCGCCGGAGTCGCGCATCCGCACGAACACCTCGCGCTCGGCATTGAGCATCTCGCGGCGCAGCCGCTGGTAGGTCCGGCTCGGCGGCTCGCTGCCGTCGGTCCGGCCCAGCCGCTCCCAAGCGACCAGTCCGCGCCGCTCCGCGTCAACACGCAGCTTGTCGACCACCCACGGCGGAACATCCTGCTCCGCCACGATGTCGTCGAGCCGCCGCAGCGCCGCCTCGACGGCATCCTCCTGCACGTTTGCGATCGCCAGGGCGTCCATGCGCGGGTCCTGGGGCCGCACGCCGACCAGCCGGATCAGCGCCGGCAGGGTGAGGCCTTGCAGCACCAGGGTGCCGAAGATGACGACGACGGCGACGAGGAGGGCGAGATCGCGGTGCGGGAAGCCCAGCGGCAGTGATTGCGCGGCGGCCAGGGAGACCACGCCACGCATGCCGGCCCATGAGACCACCGCCAGGTTCGACCAGCGGGGCCGGCCGAGGTCGAGGTGCGGCACGATCCGCGCGAGTGCAGCGATCCCGAAGATCCATAGTGGCCGGACCAGGATGACGGCCGCCAGTGCGGCGGCGCTGGCGGCGACGACCGTGCCGACCGGTTCGGTGACGTTCTCTACGACGGCCGGGAGCTGCAGTCCGATCAGGGCGAAGACGGCGCCTTCCAGCACGAACTGCACGCTGCGCCACATCGACGCGTCCGTGATCCTGGCCTCGGGACCCTGTTCGACGGGGGAGCGGTGACCGAGAATCAGCCCCATGACCACCACTGCGATCACGCCGGAGCCGCCGAGCTGCTCGGCGCCGAGGTAGGCACCGAACGGGGCGACCAGCGACAGTGCGATGCCGGATAGGAGGTCGATGCCCCGCCGGCGGAGCCAACCCAACGCGTAGGCTCCGGCGATGCCGACGGCTGCTCCCCCTGCCGTGGCCACCGCGAACTCCCGGCCCACGTCGAGGACGCTGACCGACCCGGCCGCCGTGGCCGCCACAATGGCGATCCGCAGCGTGGTGAGTGCTGTCGCATCGTCGAACAGGCTCTCGCCCTCGAGGATCGTGATGGTGCGCCGAGGCATTCCGGTACGCCGGGCGATTGCGGTCGCCGCCACTGCGTCGGGGGGCGCGACGATGGCCCCGATGGCCAGCGCCGCGGCCAGGGACAGGCCCGGGACGAGTGGCTTGACGGCCAAGGCGACCGCGGCGGTCGTGAGCAGGACCAGGGCGACCGCCAGGAGGAGGACCGGACGCTTCACGTCGCGGAGTCCCACGTAGGAGGAGCCGAGCGCGGCCGCGAACAGCAGCGGAGGCAGCAACCCGTAGAAGACGAGCTCCGGCTCGATCTCGATCTCCGGAACCCACGGCAGCGTGCCGATAACGACCCCGGCCAGGACGAGGAGTACCGGGGATGGCACCCGCAGCACGGATGCCAGCCGCGAGACCGCCACCACCCCGACCACGAGGACCACCAGCAGGGCGACATCGTTCACGCATCCATCCTGCCCGGCCGGCTCGTGCGATGCCGGAGCGCCTTTCGCGCGGTAGCCGTGCCGTGGCGTAACCTCCTGATCCCGTGACGGTCCGCGAGCGATTCGACCGGGCGTGGCCCTCGCTGGTGGCGCTGCTCGGGACGGTCGCCGTCGTTGCCGTCCTGCTCGTGCTCTTCGGTGGCGACGTCGAGCCCAGCAGCCCGGACGATGCAGCGGCCGGCTCGGACGGCGCGAGCACCCCGGCTCCCACCGAGGTCGGTACGCCGACACCCGGCGAGACAGCGCCGGCCGCGCCGGTCACCGCACCGGCAGAGCTGCGTGAGGACGTCGCGATCCTCAACGGAACCGACGTGACCGGCCTTGCGGCCGAGGCTCAACAGCAGTTGGAGGCGGGCGGCTGGATCGTTCCCGCGATCGACACGTTCACGGGCGACATCGCCGAGACCACGGTCTTCTACCCCGACGGCATGCAGGACTCCGCCGAGGCGCTGGCTGCCCAGTTCCCGGTCGAGATCGCACGGGTGGCGCCCACCATCGCGGGCCTCACGACACAGCGGCTGGTCCTGATCGTCGCCGAGGACTACGTGGAGGCGATCGGGGCCACGCGGTGAGCAGCCTGCCCGTTCCCTCGACGCAGGACGGACGTTCCGCTCTCGCCGCAGTCCTGGCCGAACCGGCGAAAGCCTTGGTGGCGCTCGACTTCGACGGAACGCTGTCGCCCATCGTGGAGCGACCCGAGCAGGCATACGCACAGCCGGGCGCGGCCAACGCTCTGGCGGCACTCGCCCGCATCCTGGGTCGGGTGGCGATCGTCACCGGTCGTCCGGCGGCAGACGTCGTCCGGCGGAGTGGACTTGCCGACGTGGACCGCCTGGTCGTGCTCGGCCACTACGGACTCGAGCGGTGGACGGCAGGAGCCCTCACCACGCCGGACCCGCATCCGGGCGTGGCCGCTGCCCGCAAGGCAGCAGCCTCGCTCGTCGCCGACGCGCCGCCCGGTGTCACGCTCGAGGACAAGGGCCACTCGGTGGCGATTCACACTCGTCGTGCCGCAGATCCGGCGGCGGCGCTCGACGCGGTGCAGCCGGCCGTCGAGCAGATCGCACGCGACGCCGGACTCGAGGTGGCTCCGGGCCGGTACGTTCTCGAGCTGCGGCCGCCGGGCACGGACAAGGGGGTGGCGTTGCGCGCGCTCGTCGCCGAGGCCGGAGCGCGTTCGGTGGTGTTCCTCGGCGACGACCTGGGCGACCTTCCGGCGGTCGCGGCGCTGCGCGAGTTGGACGTGGCCGGACTCGTGGTGTGCAGCGACTCCGACGAGGCCCCGGACGTCCTGCGGCTCGAGGCAGATCTGGTGGTCGACGGACCGCCGGGAGTCATCGCCTTCCTCGATGCCTTGGCGACCGCCCTGTCGGCATGATGACGGATGTGCGGTGGCCTTCCCGATCGGTCATCGCGGTGCCAGGCTGTCGCCATGTCCTTCGACGATCATGCTCGGCCGCCGTTGCCCCCGGCGGCGGCTGCCGTGAGCGACCACGGTGAGGTCCACCTCCAGTCCGCAGATGGCACGGAGTTCGCCGCTTATTACGCCTACCCGGTGGTACGTGCCCGTACCGGGATCGTGGTCATGCCCGACGTAAGAGGGCTGCACGGCTTCTACCAGGAGCTTGCTCAGCGGTTCGCCCAGGTCGGCATGCTCGCCGTGGCCATCGACTACTTCGGCCGTACGGCAGGAGTCGAACTGCGTGACGACACCTTCCCGTACCGCGACCACGCCGAGAAGGTCGAACCTGCGCAGGTCGATCTCGATGTCGCGGCCGCGGTCGCGTGGCTGCGAGCGGACCTCGACCACGACGTGACCTCGGTGTTCACGGTCGGCTTCTCTGCCGGCGGGTCGCTGTCGTGGGCGCAGTCCGGCGCGGGCCAAGGCGTCGCCGGCTGCGTGGGGTTCTACGGCAGGCCGTCGCTGGTGACGTACCGGCTGCCGGCTCTGCAGGCACCGCTGCTCCTGTTGGCCGCGGGCCGGGACGACACACCCGTCGAGGAGGTCGAGGAGTTCGCCGAACAGGTGCGGTCCGCCGGGGTGGAGGCCGAACTGCACGTGTATCCCGGCGCCCCGCACAGCTTCTTCGATCGCATGGCCGGCGAGCACCAGGCAGCCTGTGCCGACGCATGGATGCGGATGCTGTCGTTCATCGACCGCCACGCCCGCGTCTGATCCAGGTCCAGGTCATGGTGGTGACGAGCGGAGCCTCGGGGGTGACGACGAGCGGTTCGAGCGTCAGGGCGTCGGGTGGACCGGTCTGGGGCTCGACGCAGACCGCGTCGTCGAGCTGGTCGTAGACGACTGCGTAGCGCGTGTCGCCGCCGACCTCGAGCCGCAGGGCTCCCGGCCAGTGCAGGACGACCGGCCACCGGACGTCGACGAAGCAGTCGTCCCACGGCCCGCTCCTCACGGGGGCCCGTACGCCGGTCGGGATGCCGTCGGCGTCGCGCGGCAGCATCGCGGCCGCGTCCAACGTGATCTGCACCGGGCCACCGTGGGCGAGCCGGCGGCGGAACCACGGGTGCCAACCTGCCGAGGCCGGGAACGGCGCATCCACCGCATGGACCTCGATGCGGAACGTGGCGCCGTCGCCTTCCAGGCTGACCCTCTGCCGGACCTTGCCGCGCCACGGCCAGGAATCACCGAGAGCGCACTCGAGCTCGGCTGAGGTGTCAGTGGTGGCCGGCGCGACCGTCCAGGGTCGGTCGAGGACGGTCCCATGGATCGCGTGCGGAGGCATCCGGTCCGTTGGCAGGTCGTAGGTCGTGCCGGCGAAGGTGAACCGCCCCCGGCGGATCCGACCGGCCCACGGCGCCATCACGAAGCTGCCCCAGTGCACCGCCGTGCCGTGGACGCGGGCCAGGACGGGCAGCCCGTCGACGAGCAGCTGCGCGACGCGACCTCCGGCAGCCGGGTCGAGGTTGAGCTCCGCCGGCCCGTTCCGCAGCACGATCATTGGAACCGCCCGGACCCGCCGCGGCGGAATACCTGCCGGAGCGGACGCTCCCGATAGCCACCGTCGGTCAGGCCGGCCGACCGCTCGAACAGGTTCCTGGATGCGGGATCCCCCGTGCAGATCCACGACCAGCCGGCCGCCAGCCCGTAGAGCGGGAGCAGGACCGGACCGAAGCACAGCGCGTACTGGCTCGCGTGCCGGCTCTCATGGGTGAGCAGCATCGGCCGACGCAGGTGGACCGACTCGTCGTCCCTGAACATCACGACGTTGCCGAGCGTGAAGACGGGGTTGGTCGGCAGCCGCAGCCGGTAGCCGTAGCCGAGGAGCAGGCCGTCGGGTCCGGTGCGCAGCTGAGCCCCGCCCAACGCGGCCACACCCAGGCCGAGCAATGTGGACAGGTTGATCACGTTGACGATCTGACGGATCCGGTGGGCCGGTCTCACGCCGTCATCCTTCCGTGAACCGGCACCAAGCCGCGACGGCCTCCCACCCACCGCGGACTGAGATGGCAGTCTCGGATGGTGGACCGAGCTGCCGTGCACGTCGTCGTCGTGCGTAAGGTCGCGGGCAAGAACTCATCCAGAGGGGCAGAGGGACCGGCCCGGTGAAGCCCCGGCAACCACCCGCGCGACGGGACAGGTGCCAACTCCGGCCCGCAAGACGCGGGAAAGATGAGGAGGCCTCGCCGATGACCACGACACTCCCGCCGGCCGCATCCCCCCGGACGAAAGAGTTGCCCGACCTCGGTCGGGCCACCCACCTGTCATGTCGCGAGTGCGGGGCGACGACCTCGTTGGGCCCGTTCTACGCCTGTCACGAGTGCTTCGGCCCCCTCGAGGTGGCGTACGACTTCGGCCGCGTGACACGCGAGTCGGTCGAGGCCGGCCCGCGGTCGATCTGGCGCTACCGGTCACTGCTACCGGTGCCTGCCGACGTCGCCACCACGCCCAGCCTCGATCCGGGCTTCACCCAGCTGGTCCGCGCGGACCGGCTCGCGGCGGAGCTCGGGGTCCGCAGTCTGTGGGTGAAGGACGACTCCGGTAACCCCACGCACTCGTTCAAGGACCGGGTCGTCGCCGTCGCGCTCGCCGCCGCCCGCCAACTCGGGTTCACCGTGCTCGCCTGTCCCTCGACGGGCAACCTGGCCAACGCCGTTGCCGCTGCTTCCGCGCGGGCAGGCATCCGGTCGTTCGTCTTCGTCCCGCAGGACCTCGAGCAGCAGAAGATCGTCACCACGGCCGTCTACGGCACCACGCTGGTCGCCGTAGAGGGGACATACGACGACGTGAACCGGCTGGCGTCCGAGCTGGCCGGTGACCACGAGGACTGGGCATTCGTCAACGTCAACGTCCGGCCGTACTATGCCGAGGGCTCGAAGACGCTGGGCTACGAGGTGGCCGAGCAACTGGGCTGGCGGCTGCCCCAGCAGGTCGTCATCCCGGTGGCGAGCGGGGCTCAGCTGGTCAAGGTCGACAAGGCGTTCCGGGAGCTTCTCGACCTCGGACTGGTCGAGGGCGAACCGCCCCGGATCTTCGGTGCCCAGGCCACCGGCTGCTCGCCGGTCGCGGCCGCCTTCAAGGCCGGACACGACGTCGTTCGCCCGGTGCGGCCGTCGACGATCGCGAAGTCGCTCGCCATCGGCAACCCGGCCGATGGCCCGTACGTCCTCGACGTCACGCGGCGCACGGGCGGAGCCGTCGAGGACGTCACCGACGAGGAGATCGTGGAGGGCATCCGGCTGCTCGCGCGGACCGAGGGGATCTTCGCCGAGACGGCCGGCGGCGTCACCACGGCGGTGCTCTCGAAGCTGCTGCGCGACGGAGTGCTCGACCCGGAAGCCCAGACCGTCGTGTTCAACACCGGCGACGGCCTGAAGACCCTTGACGCCGTCTCAGCCGTGGTCGGACCGGTCGCGACGATTCCGCCCACGACGGAGGCGTTCCACGCGCTGGAGGCAGCCCGATGATCACGGTCGCCGTGAGAGTCCCCACCATCCTGCGCGCGTATACGCAGGGACAGTCCGACGTGTCGGTCACCGTCGAGGACGGCGCTGCATTGGCCGACGTCGTCGCCGCCCTGGACCGCGCACATCCCGGCATCGCGGCTCGCGTGCTGGACGACTCCGGTCAGATCCGTCGGTTCGTCAACGTGTACGTCGACGACGACGACGTACGCTTCGCGGCCGGGTTGCAGACCCCGACTCCTGACGGCGCCCGGGTCTCGGTGATCCCCGCTGTTGCCGGCGGTTGACGGCTGCCGCGACCGGGCTACGCCGAGGGGCTCTGCCCTGCCACGGTGCGCAAAACATGCGTTCCGGGACACCTGCTGAGCTGGTGGCCGCCGTGTATGGTCGTCACCGGTCGGACGTGACGCGAGCGACCGGAGCAAGCGGAACGGGCACGCAAGACCCCCCTCGGGGGCGGTGGAGCGAGCACGACCCGGGACCCCCGACAGGGCCCCGACACACGCCCCGCGCGAGGAGAGGTAATGGCTCAGGGCACCGTGAAGTGGTTCAACTCCGAGAAGGGCTACGGCTTCATCGCCGTCGACGGCGGACAGGACCTCTTCGTCCACTACACGGCGATCGACATGGAGGGCTACCGCAGCCTGGAAGACGGTCAGCGCGTCGAGTTCGAGGTCGGCCAGGGACCCAAGGGCCCGCAGGCCGAGCAGGTTCGCATCGTCTGACCAGCACCACCCCACTCTTACGGTCGGTCTGGTCCCGGTACGTCGTGGGGCCGGGCCGACTCGCGTCTCGGGTGGCGCGTCTCACACCCGAACGGGATCTTGGCACCCACGGGCCGAGGGACAATTGAGGGGTGAGCGTCCGCATTCGTCCGGTTCTTGTCTACGACGGAGACTGCAGGTTCTGCAGCTCTTGTGTCGACTTCATCCAGCGACGAGTCCCGACATCGGCCGAGATCGTGCCCTGGCAGTGTTCGAACCTCGACGCACTGGGCACGACCGCGCAGCAGGCCGAGTACGAACTTGTATGGGTCCACTCCTCGGGACGGGTCGACGGCGGGGCCCAGGCCATAGCCCACCTCCTGATCGACGCCGGCGGGCCTTGGCGGCCGCTGGGTCGGCTGCTTCGGGTACCGCCGGTGCGCTGGCTGGCGCACGCCGTGTACCGCCTGGTCGCCGCCAACCGCCACCGCCTCCCCGGTGGCACACCGGCCTGCGCGCTGCCGGCAGCGGACCGACCCGGCGCAGCTGCCCGCTGACGTTCTCCGCGCGCGTACACGATCCCCCGAGCTTGCACTCGGGCCTACCGAGTGCTAAACACGGATTAGCACTCTGCACTCGAGAGTGACAACGACAGGTACCGGATCGACGAGGTTCCCGGCGTCGCGGTGACAGGAGCCGCGGAGTCGAGGCCGTCCGTCGCGGGCGTCGAGCCGGCCATCCACCCGCAGTACGGGAGGACCAGGAAACCCATGCCAAAGATCATCGCCTTCAACGAGGAGGCGCGGCGTGGCCTCGAGCGCGGCATGAACCAACTTGCCGACGCGGTACGGGTCACGCTCGGACCGAAGGGTCGCAACGTCGTCCTCGAGAAGAAGTGGGGTGCGCCGACGATCACCAACGACGGCGTCTCCATCGCGAAGGAGATCGAGCTCGAGGACCCGTGGGAGAAGGTCGGGGCCGAGCTCGTCAAGGAGGTCGCGAAGAAGACCGACGACGTCGCCGGTGACGGCACCACCACTGCGACCGTGCTCGCCCAGGCGCTGGTCCGCGAGGGCCTGCGCAACGTGGCGGCGGGCGCCAGCCCGATGGCGCTCAAGCGCGGCATCGAGGCGGCCGTCGAGGCCGTCGCGGAGCAGCTGCTCTCCTCGGCCAAGGACGTCGAGACCAAGGAGCAGATCGCCGCGACCGCGTCGATCTCCGCTGCCGACACCCAGATCGGTGAGCTCATCGCCGAGGCCATGGACAAGGTCGGCCAGGAAGGTGTCATCACCGTCGAGGAGAGCAACACCTTCGGGCTCGAGCTCGAGCTGACCGAGGGTATGCGCTTCGACAAGGGGTACATCTCCGGCTACTTCGTCACCGACGCCGAGCGTCAGGAAGCCGTCCTGGAGGATGCGTACGTCCTCCTGGTGGAGTCCAAGATCGGCAGCGTCAAGGACCTTCTCCCGCTGCTGGAGAAGGTCATGCAGGCCGGCAAGCCGCTGCTGATCATCGCCGAGGACGTCGAGGGCGAGGCCCTGGCGACCCTGGTGGTCAACAAGATCCGTGGGACGTTCAAGTCCACCGCGGTGAAGGCGCCGGGATTCGGCGACCGTCGCAAGGCCATGCTGCAGGACATCGCGATCCTGACCGGTGGCCAGGTCATCAGCGAGACCGTGGGTCTGAAGCTGGAGAACGCGACGCTCGACCTGCTCGGCCAGGCCCGGAAGATCGTCGTCACCAAGGACGAGACGACGATCGTCGAGGGCGCCGGTGATGCCGACCAGATCGCCGGTCGAGTCAGTCAGATCCGCACCGAGATCGACAACTCCGACAGCGACTACGACCGCGAGAAGCTCCAGGAGCGTCTGGCCAAGCTCGCGGGCGGCGTCGCCGTCATCAAGGCGGGCGCGGCCACCGAGGTCGAGCTCAAGGAGCGCAAGCACCGCATCGAGGACGCAGTGCGTAACGCCAAGGCGGCAGTCGAGGAAGGCATCGTCGCCGGCGGCGGCGTCGCACTCATCCAGGCCGCGCAGAAGGCGTTCGAGAAGCTGGAGCTCGACGGCGACGAGGCCACTGGCGCCAACATCGTCAAGGTCGCGGTCGAGGCTCCGCTCAAGCAGATCGCGATCAATGCCGGCCTCGAGGGCGGCGTCGTGGCCGAGCGGGTCCGTGGACTCGATTTCGGGCACGGGCTCAACGCGGAGACCGGCGAGTACGTGGACATGATCGCGGCCGGCATCATCGACCCGGCCAAGGTCACCCGTTCGGCGCTGCAGAACGCCGCGTCGATCGCCGGGCTGTTCCTCACCACCGAGGCCGTGATCGCCGACAAGCCGGAGAAGGAGAAGGCCATGGCTGCTCCGGGTGGCGGCGACATGGGCGGCATGGACTTCTAGGAGTCCAACTCGCACCCACGCAGGGGCGGCGCTTGCGGGACAAACCGCGAGCGCCGCCCCTTGTGTTGGGACCCGGCCCGCCCCCGTGGGTCGTCTACAGCTCGCCGAGCGGAGCGACGACGATGCCGGACTCTGCGCACTTCCACCGGGGATCAGGGCCGAGGTCGGGCTCGATCCGGAGCGCATGCGGCTCGGTCTCGTCGCAGGCGGTGCAGCGCGGCCACCGGCCGACGCCGCCGTCGAGCAGCCGGTCCTGCACGTCCTGCGCGACCTGACCGGCGACGAAGGACTCGCCGTCTGGCCATTGCTCGACCCACCATCGGCGTTCGGTCACCGCATCTTCGAGCACGTCGACGGCGTCCGCGGTGTCGAGGCCCCGCGCGGCCAGGTCGTGCAACACCCGGGCGCGCGCCTCCAGCAGGGCGTCGGCGCTCACCCTCCGATCGTGCCAGGACGGCGGCGCGTCCTGGCACACTGTGGGACGTGCGGCCGCTGCTGGAGGTCATCGCGCTGGGCCCGGGTGACGCCGCGGGCGCACAGCAGGGCGGCGCCGACCGGCTCGAGGTCGTCGCCGACATGGACTCCGACGGCCTCACCCCATCTGTCGACACGGTGCGCGACCTCAAGCGAGAGTGCGACCTTCCGCTGCGGGTGATGCTGCGGGCCAATGACGGCTTCTCGACCAGCGGGTCGGAGCTGACCCGCCTGCAGGGTGCGGCGCACCAACTCGCCGAAGCCGGCGCCGACGGCTTCGTGCTCGGCTTCCTCGGCCCGACGGTCGAGATCGACGTGGACGCCACCCTCGCGCTCGCCGACGAGCTCGGCAGCCTGCCCTGGACGTTCCACCGCGCGATCGACCACGCGCTCGACTACGACCATGCCTGGCAGCGCCTGCGCATGATGCCGCGGCTGGACACCGTGCTTACCGCCGGCTCCGCCCGGGGTGTATCGGCCGGCCTCGACGATCTGTGCCGCCGGGCCTCGGACGATGCCGAGGTCGCTCGGCTGATGATGGCCGGCGGCGGGCTGGTGGCCGACCACGTCCCGTGGCTCGCTCGCGCGGGCGTGCGCAAGTTCCACGTCGGCTCGCGGGTGCGGCCGAGCGGATCGTGGAAGGCGTATGTCGACGCGTCGATGGTCCGGTCGTGGCGCACTCTGGTCGACGATGCCGTCGCCGCGGCCCTGTAACCACCGTGATCCTCGTCGATCCGCCGAGCTGGCCCGGTCACGGCCGGCTCTGGTCGCATCTTGTGTCCGACGACTCGTTGGACGAGTTGCACGCGTTCGCCGCCGCGGTAGGCATCCCGTCCCGCGGCTTCGAGCGCGACCACTACGACGTGCCGGAGGAGATGTACGGGCGGGTGGTCGCTGCGGGAGCAGTACCGGTGAGCAGCCGAGAGGTCGTTCAGCGGCTGCATACCGCCGGGCTCAGGAGGCGGAAGCGCCGCCGCGGAGCAGGGTCAGCTCCGTCCTGACGTTGCGCCGAGCCGCGTCCTCCCAGCGCTCGCGCGCGGCCGCGGTGCGGTATAGCGGCTTGCCGGACAGCAGCCGCTCGAGCACCTCGGCCCGGCCACGGCGGAAGACCTCCTCGTCTACGTGGGCGTACTCGGCCCGAACGGCGGCGGCGTAGGCCGCGTAGGTCTCGGGGTCACCACCGAGGACAGCGAGGTCGGCGTCGCAGAGCACCGCGCCGTTCTTGTCGTCCGGAGCCGGGTCGTGTGTGGCCGTCAGCTCGACCAGCCGGACGACCTCGGCGACCCGCTCGTCGCCTACGCCGAGTGCGGGAAGCGTCGAGGCTGCGAGCCGGGCGCTGTCGCGTTCGTCGGCACCGGGATTGCCGGCGTACACCGCGTCGTGGAACCAGGCGGCCAGGCGCACGGCGTCCGGGTCTGCCGCATCGGTCGCCAGCTCGTCGACGGCATCCAGAACCGCTCGCAGATGCGCGGGATCGTGGTAGCGCCGATGCGGCTCCGACCAGCGGGACAACAGCGAACGGCCCGCGGCCTCGTCATCGACAAGATCGCGCCAACGTACGATCAGGTCGTCCATCCCGGTATCATGACGCCCGCACAGGATGCCCGTGCGCGCGCGGGCCTGACACTCCTCTCGGGCGCGACGGTCGCGGTGCAGGAACTATCCAGGCCCGTGGCGGGCGGCGCGGGACGTGCGTGAGACGGACCGCCGCGGGAGACACGGCGGGGTTCCGCGTGCGGCGCCGAGGTCAGGCGGGGTCGGTCGGGTGCAGGACGTCCTCGGCGTCGATAATCCGGTAGGCGTATCCCTGCTCGGAGAGGAACCGCTGGCGATGCTGGGCGTAGTCCTGGTCCAGAGTGTCGCGCGCGACGACCGAGTAGAAGCGCGCGGTGCGGCCGTCGGCCTTGGGACGTAGGATCCGGCCGAGCCGCTGCGCCTCCTCCTGCCGAGATCCGAAGGTGCCCGAAACCTGGATCGCCACGCTTGCCTCGGGCAGGTCGATCGAGAAGTTCGCGACCTTGCTGACCACCAGCATGGAGAGCTCGCCGGTGCGGAACGCCTCGTACAGCCGTTGCCGTTCGCGCACGGTGGTCTCGCCCTTGACCACGGGTGCGCCGAGGCGTTCGCCGAGGTCGTCGAGTTGGTCGATGTACTGGCCGATCACCAATGTCTGGTCTGCCGCGTGCTGGGCCACCAGCCGCTCGACGACTCTGGTCTTCGTGTCGGTGGTGGAGCACAGGCGGTAGCGCTCGTCCGGCTCGGCGACGGCGTACGTCAGCCGCTCGCTGTCGCTGAGCGTGACGCGTACCTCGACGCAGTCGGCGGGCGCGATCCAGCCCTGATTCTCGATCTCCTTCCAGGGCGCGTCGTAGCGTTTGGGGCCGATCAGCGTGAACACGTCGTCCTCCCGGCCGTCCTCCCTCACCAGGGTCGCGGTAAGGCCGAGGCGGCGACGCGCCTGCAGGTCGGCCGTCATCCGGAAGATCGGGGCGGGCAGCAGGTGGACCTCGTCGTAGACGATCAGGCCCCAGTCGCGGGCGTCGAGGAGCTCGAGGTGGGTGTAGACGCCCTTCCGGCGCGTGGCCATGACCTGATACGTCGCGATGGTGACCGGCCGGATCTCCTTCTTGGCGCCTGAGTACTCGCCGATCTCGTCTTCAGTCAGCGACGTCCGTCGGAGGAGCTCGTCGCGCCACTGTCGCGCGGCCACCGTGCTCGTGACGAGAATGAGCGTCGTGGCGCTCGCGCGCGCCATCGCCGCTGCGCCGACCAACGTCTTACCGGCGCCGCAGGGCAGGACGACAACGCCGGAACCGCCGTGCCAGAACCCGTCGGCCGCTTCCTTCTGGTACGCCCGCAGCGCCCATCCGTTCTCGGCCAGCGCGATCGGGTGGGCTTCGCCGTCGACGTACCCCGCGAGGTCCTCGGCCGGCCAGCCGAGCTTGACCAGCGCCTGCTTGACGTTGCCACGCTCGCTGGCGTGGACGGCCACGGTGTCGGCGTCGATCCGGTCGCCGAGAAGGGGGCGTACCCGCTTGGAGCGCAGCACCTCCTCGAGTACGGGCCGATCGGTCGTGTGCAGGACCAGGCCGTGGACCGGGTCGGTCTCCAGGCGGAGCCGGCCGTAGCGTGCCATCGTCTCGGCGACGTCGACGAGCAAGGCGTGGGGCACCGGGTAGCGGGAAAACGTCAGCAGCGTGTCGACGACCTGCTCGGCGTCGTGGCCGGCCGCGCGGGCGTTCCAGAGTCCGAGTGGCGTGAGCCGATAGGTGTGGACGTGCTCGGGCGACCGCTCCAGCTCCGCGAACGGCGCGATGGCGCGACGGCACGCGTCGGCCTGGTCATGGTCGACCTCCAGGAGCAGGGTCTTGTCGCTCTGGACGATCAATGGTCCGTCGGTCACGTGCGGCCTTCCGGTGGAGGACCATTCATTGTCCCTTACGCCCGGTGACGAATGCCTCGAGTCCGTCGAGCAGGCGCTGCCCGCCGGACGGCAGCGTTTCGCGGTTTCGCTAGGGCTGACGATGCCCGGTTCGGGGCACAATGGCCGGCGATGGCCCGAGTCGAGCACTCTCGTTCCGCGCAGACGTCGGATCTGCGCGGAAGACGACATCTACGGGTGGTGGAGTACCGGCGTTATCTCCGGCTATCGGCGATCGGCGCGCTGGTCCCTGGAGTCGGGCTGATCGCCGCCGGCCGCCGGGCGGGGTGGCTCGTGCTGGGCGTGGTGGTGGCCGGCCTGGTCGGGGTCGGTGTCTATGTCGCGCAGGCGGGGACATCGGGCCTGCTGGAGGCAGGCACCGACACGGGGACCCTGCGCGTTGTCGCCTTCACGTTGGTCGTGGTTGCCGCCTTTTGGTTGCTCGTGGCGATGACCAGTCTGCGGATCCTCGAACCGGAGGGCCTCAACGGTGCGCAGCGGCTGCTGGCGGCCCTGGTCGTAACGGCGGTTGCTTCGTTGGTCGTGGGCCCGTTGGCCCTCGCGGCCCGCAACAGTTTCACCCAGCGTGACCTGCTCGGGTCGGTCTTCGCCGACGACGACCAGCACAGTCTCACCGTGCCGACGCCGGCACCGGCCGAGGACCCCTGGGCCGATCTGTCGCGGGTCAACGTCCTGCTGCTCGGCAGCGACAGCTATCCGGGTCGCGACGGCACCCGCACCGACACGGTCATGGTCGCGAGCATCGATACAAGCTCCGGTGAGACGACGCTGTTCGCGTTGCCGCGAAACCTCGAGGGCCTTCCCTTTCCCGAGGGACCGCTACGTGACGCATACCCGGATGGCTTCCAGGCAGAGCCGGACTCGTTCCTGTACTCGGTCTACAGCACTGTCCCGGCGCACGTCCCCGAGGTGTTCGAGGGCATCGAGGATCCCGGCGCCGAGGCGCTCAAGCTCGGTGTCGGCGAAGCCCTCGGCATCCCGATCCACTTCTTCGTCATGGTCAACATCAGGGGCTTCGAGGCACTCGTCCAAGCCATGGGCGGGATCGACATCGACGTGCCGTACGACATTCCGATCGGTACCGAGCGTGACAACTCGGCCGACGGCTGCACCGAGGCCACCGGTTGGATCCGCAAGGGCGACGACCAGCACCTCGACGGCTACCACGCCCTGTGGTTCGCGCGCGCCCGCTGCGGGCCCGGGCCGGTCAACAACGACTACGAGCGGATGCGCCGCCAGCGGTGCGTCATCGGCGCCGTCGCCGAGCGGGCGGATCCGATCCGTATGGCCACCAGCTTCCAGCAGATCGCAGCCGCGACGGAGGCACTCGTCTCGACCGACATCCCGCAGCAGCGAGTCGGTGCGTTCGTCGAGCTCGGCCTCAAGGTCCGAGACGCCGGGATCCGCAGCCTCCCCTTCACGAACGAGATCGTCAATTCCGCCGATCCCGAATACGACGTGATGCGAGAGTACGTCCAGGAGGCTCTCCAGCCCGCACCGGCGGCGACCTCCCCGGCACCATCGTCTCCGTCGGCTGGTCCGACCGGCGAGGCGTCCCTCGATCCGTCGCCGGCCGATCCGAGCGAGAGTCCACAGCCGCCGAGCGAGTCCGAGGGCGCGCAGGACCTCGACGCCGTCTGCTGACCTCCTACGCCGCGTCGACCGGAGCTACCCCGCTGATCCGGTGTACCGCGAACGAGCGGACCTCACCGGAGCGGTGGTCGAACGCGGCGAGCCAGCCGCCCTCGAGGCGGACCGGGTCGACGACCCGTTCGCTGGTGGCGCCGTGGTGGTCGACGTAGCCGATCCAAACCGTGACGCCATCCGCCAGTGCGCGCCGAAGGTCGGCCAGCGTCTGGGCGGACACGCTGCGACCCAGCCGGCTCGGCGACGCGTCCGCGGGACGTCCAGCTGCGCTGCGGTCGCCGGCTCGAAGCGCCCGGACGGCGGCGGTCAGCGTGGCCTCGGTGGGCGGCGGCCGCTCGGCCAAGAGCGGCTCCGGTACCGGCCGGGTGGGAGCTCGCCGGGCCTGCGCACGTGCGACGACCAGCGTGCCGTCGGCGGCCTCGGGTGTCGGCGTGAAGCCCAGCTGCCGCAACCGTTCCAGCAGCGTGGCGGCCTCGAGATTTGTGGCGAGCACGGTGGGTGCGAGCCGTCGTAGGCCGAGCGCACCCGCAACGGGGTCCGCCAGGATCTGCGCGAGCAGCGCCTCGTCGTCACACCGCACGAATGCCGCCGCGCCACCGACCCGGAGCAGGCCGTGCTGCCGTGCGACGTCGTCGACCAGGTATGTCAGCGGCTGCGGGACCGGCGTTCGCGATACGCGGGCAAGGAAGTCGTGGATCTCCGCCGCCGTACGTCCGGCGTCGAGGGCGCGGCGGATGGAAGCCGTCGTGAACCGCTGGACCGTGGCACCGCCGCGGCTCTCGACGTCGGAGAGCTGCGCCAGTTCCCGGGCCAGGTCCGGCCGGAGTCGGCCCGGGGCGACCGCGGTGAGGTCAGCCTGGATCAGGACATGGTCGAGCGGCTCGGGAAGGACGGCGTCGAGCGCGGCCGCCGCCGCCTTCGTCGCCGCCTCGGCGGACCGGCCGTCGAGAAGGGGCCGTACGTATGCCGCCAATGCGCCCAGCCCGGTCACCCCCAACTGCTCGGCCTCTCGCAGTGTCCAACGGACCAGGTCGTCGCGCAGGCGCCCCCCGCGCCGCGGCCGCGCCCAGCGCACGGCGTCGCGCACGCCCTCCGGCTCCGGGGCCTCGCCGGGATCGAGGCCTGCGAGCACGTCGAGCACGAGGCGCCGGACCTCGGGCGCCAGCGGACGGTCGAGGTCGCGGCCCAGCGGTGGGACCGGACGGTCTCGCTCGTCCCGCGTCCCGACCAGTCCGGCCGTGCGGCTCGTGGTCAGCCAGGTGCTGGCGAGGCTCACCCACTGCCGTGCCCCGTCCAGACGCCGCCACGCGTCTGAGGCCGGAGTCGGCAGCCACACCGCGTCGAGGTCGGTGCTGGCAGCGACCAGGCCGGCGGCGTACGCGAGGTCCGTGAGCATCGCGGCACCTGCCTCGTCGAGGTCGAGGAGATCCGGCAGCCGGCGCAGGTCGCGGACGCCCAGGCCGCCAGTCCGCAGGACGGATGGCGGGCTCTCCTGCCAGGCGTCGAGGAGCGTCTCGACCCGGCGGACGGTCTCGACCGCGCCGGCACCGGCCGTACGGTCGACGGTTGTCGGATCTCGCCGGGTTGTCGGCGGCGTCGGCGGGTCGGCGCAGACGTCCGGATGGATGACGCCGTCGCGCAGGTGCAGCCCGATCTCGCGGGGGAGGACGACCGTGTCGTCGTCGACGGGGACGAGCAGCCCGCGGGCAAGCAGCTGGTCGACGGGCGTTCGTGCGCTGGACCTGTCGACCTGGCGACGGGCGTCGCCGACCCGTCCGGTCGGTGGGCCGGCCGACAGGGTGCGCAGGGCCGCCGCCGCCTCGGCACCGACATCGTCGAGCAGGGTCTCGACTCGTGCATCGATGGCGGCTGCGATCGCCTCGGCGTCCGCGGTCGGGTCGCCCTTCGGGCCGAGCCCGAGGTCGGCGGCGATCTGGGCGAGCCTGGCCGGTGGGTACGCCATCAGGGCCTGGTCTGCGGGCGGGCCAAGACCCGCGGGATAAGGGCCGACCGCCTCGTGTGCGACCCGGACGAGCCGCAGGGCGGGACGGCTTCCCCAGACCAGAGCCATGCTGTGCAGCCGGCCGAGCGCGTCGGTGACGTCCCGCATGCCGGTACCTAGCAGTACGCGGACGGCTTCCGGCGACGTCGGCTCGGGCAGGACGGCGAGTGCGTCCACCACCTGGAGCGTGAAGCGGTCCAACCGGTCAAGCGCGCGGACGACCGACGCCCTGGTCGTCGCGCGCGAGGCCAGTTGGGCGATGTCGACGGGGATCGGGGTGACGAGGTCTGGACGGATCCGCAACAGGTCGATCAGCTCGGCGTCCGATCGCGCCCGGAGGTCGTCGGCCAGGCTGCGCGGCCCTGGCGTCCCGGTTGTGCCCATCCGTACTACGGTACGGGCCGTGCTGGGACCGTGCGATGTCCGGCATCACGGGGCTCCGAGCAGGTGGATCGTCTGCCGGATCTGGTCGAGGAAACCCTCGCAGCCTCCGCAGGTGGAGATGTGCTCGACGAACCGGCGCTCGGCACCGGCATCAAGTGCGTCTTCGAGGAAGGAGGTGACGAGCTCGACGAACTCGGAACAGGTCAGCGCCGTCATGCCGCAAGCTCCATGCGCGCCGCTTCGACCGGGGCAGCAGGTGCATTCTCGACGCCCGCAGCGCCGCGGCCGTGAGCGAGCGCCTCCCTGGCCAGCAACGCAGCCGTCAACACCGTGACCCCGACGATCATCCAGCCGGCCGAGTGCACGCCGAAGGTGTCGCTCAGCAGACCGAAAGCCAGGGCGAACGGCAGGAACGTCATCCAGGAGATGGCACCCACTCCCGAGGCCACGCCGGCGCGAATCGTCGACGGCACGGCATCGTGCAAGAGGCGGGTGACGTGGATGCTTGCGACCACCATCAGCAGCAGCAGGACGACCTGCGCGACCGTCACGACGACAACATCTGTGCTGGTGGTCAGCAGGAGGCCGGCCCCGACCGTCAGACCTGCGATACCACCCACCGTCGCTGGTCGGTCGAGCCGCAGCTTTCCGGCGAGCAGACCACCGAGGCCGAGGGTGGACATCAAACCGGCCCAGTGCGGTCCGTACAGGACGGTCGACGCGGCAAGTGCGACGAGCCACAACGGCCCGAACTCGAACATCACCGTCATGATCAGCGACGTGAGCACGGCCAGGGCGACGATCGGCCGCAGCTGGTCACGCCGGGCGATAGTCCGGTAGGTGACGTCGAGATGCCCACGGAGCGAGATCGGCTCTGCGGCCTTGTGCAGCTGGGGCTCACGGAATTTCAGGAATGCGACGATGGACAGCGCAGTGAGCGGAACGGTCACGAAGTAGGTCAGCCGCGCTGAGGTGAGGCCGGCCAACAACCCGCCAGCCAGGCCGCTCCCGACCAGCGCGACGCTCTCGATCATCCGGAGCCTGCCGATCCGGCCTTCGAACTCGTCGCTGCCACCGCTCTCCTCGAGCACGGTGTCGTAGACGACCGCCTCCATGGTTCCCGACCGCATCGCGAAGAAGACACCGAGGAAGAAGGCGCTCGCGAAGTACATGGGAACGCTGGTGCTGATCCCTCCGATCGCCACCGAGAGCGAGGCCGCGATGCTCGAGACGATCAGGACGCCTCGTCGGCTCCACCTGTCGGCGAGGATCCCGGACGGGATCTCGATGATCGGTGGAACGGCCGCGTAGACGGCGGCCATGATGCCGACCGACGCTGCGTCGAAACCGATCTCGTTCATGAAGAGCTTCTCGACGGGCACCCAGAGCGCCGTGCCGAGCAGCAGTGTCGCGACGTGCAGCGGCAGTAGTCGCCTCTGCAGCGATGTCCTCGGGTGCTTCCGCGGCAGCCTGACGGCCAGGCGCGGGATGCGTCGAAGGGTCATGGCGGTGCAGTGTCACCGCCGGCGCCAAGCGTTACAGATTGCCCGTCGACGAGACCCGCTCGGTCAGCTGGGCCGGTCGCGGAACGCGCTCAGCAGTGCCTCCCGGGCCGCCGCGGGCAGGCCCTCCCCGGGCAGGTCGCCCAGCGTGCCGATGGTCTGCCGGAACTGGTCGAAGTAGCGTTCGCAGCCGTCGCAGAGGGCGAGATGATCGACGAAACGACGCTCGGACTCGGCATCGAGCTCTCCGTCGAGGTAGGCCGTGACCAGCTCGACGAACTCGTTGCAGTTCAGGTCTCTCACGATGTCACCGCCTCGCCGCCGACTCCGCGCGCTGACTCCACCGTCGCGAAGTACTCCTCCAGTCTGCTCCGGACGAACGCTCGAGCTCGGTGCAGGAGCACGCGCTGGTTGGCCGCCGTGATGTCCAGTATCGAGCACACTTCGTCCGAGCCGTATCCCTCGACGTCGCGCAGGGTGATCACCACGCGCTGGCGGTCGGGCAGTTCCGCGAGCGCCCGGGCCACCTGCGCACGGACTTCGTCCGCCAGCGTCTCCTGCTCCGGAGACGCTGGCCACGGCGCCGGGAACTCCCGCCAGTGCCCGGCAAACGGGTCACCCGGGCCGCAGAAACGAGTCGGGTCGACGGTCGGGCCTTCGTCATCGGTGGTGAGGCTGCTCCACGGAACGGTGCGGCCTTCGCGCGCGCCACGGCGCTTGGCCGTGTTGACGAGGATCCGGTACACCCAGGTCCGCAGCGACGACCGGCCCTCGAATCTCCCGATCCCCTGCAGGACGGCGAGCCACGACTCCTGCACGACCTCCGCCGCGGAGTCGGTGGTCGACACGAAGGACCGGGCAAGCCGCTGCATGCCGGTCGACCAGGCGTCCAGCACCAGGGCAAACGCGGCCTCGTCCCTTGCCCGCAGACGGGCCACCAGGACCTCGTCGGACGGGAACGATCGGGCCTCGACGTCCACGCGGCAAGCGTAGGACCTCAGTGGGTCACAGTTCGCGAAGGCGGTCGAGCAGCTCGGCTCGGCGTTCGGCCGCCTCCTGCAACGCCTCTTCGTCGGCGGCGCGAAGCTCGGCGGTGACCTCCGGGTCGGCGGGCATCTCGTCAGGTTTGCGTCGTTCGACCGTCACGGGCGGGCACGTTACCCGGTCCTCCCGGCACGAAACAGGGCCTCGGGCGGGAAGCGGGGTGCGGTATTACTACTCCATGCCTGCGATGCGCTTCGGCCTCAAGCTCAGCCAGCGGGCCACCATCGACGAGCTCCGCGAGGTATGGCGGATCGCCGACGACGAGGGCTTCGACCACTGCTGGATCATGGACCATTTCGCCACCCTGGGAGGCGACCCCACCGGTGACATCTTCGAGGCCTGGACACTGCTCGCGGCCATGGCCGAGGCGACGTCCCGCACCCGGATCGGATGCATGGTCACCGGGAACACGTACCGGCACCCGGGCGTGCTCGCGAAGACTGCCGTGACCGTGGACCACCTTTCCGGTGGCCGGCTGGAGTTCGGCATCGGCGCGGGCTGGGCCGAGAACGAGCACACGATGTTCGACCTCGAGTTCGGCACCGTCGGGGACCGGATGGACCGGCTCGAAGAGGCGTGCCAGATCATCCGGTCGCTGTGGACCGAGAAGCGGACCACGTTCGAGGGCCGCCATTACCGCATCGTCGACGCCATCGCCGAGCCCAAGCCGGCCCAGCGACCGTACCCGCCGATCTGGATCGGCGGCAGCGGCCGCAGGCGGACACTGCGGATAGTGGCGCAGTACGCCGACGCCTGGAACGCGGCAGGGGGCACGCCGGACGAGGTGGCCGACCTCTCCGCCGTACTCGACCGGCACTGTGCCGACGTCGGCCGCGACCCGGCACAGATCCGCCGGACGGTGCAGATCCGGCTACCCGACAAGGCCGAGGACGCGCTCCCGCTGATCGACGACTACGCCCGCGTCGGCGTCTCCGAGGTGGTCGTGATCGTGATGGGTGGTCAGGCCGTGCAGAAGGCCGAGCAAGCCGCGGCACTCCTCCCACGTCTGCGTGGCATCGGCTGACCGGTCGGCCCTCAGGTACAAGCGTGACCGGCACCGGCGGTTTGATGGTGATCACGACGGGTACACCACGGCGGAGCGCATCACCCCGGTGCGCCGGACGCAGGAGGCAACGATGCCCACCTGGGCGTGGATCCTTGTGGTGGCAGCGATCATCGTAGTCGGGGTCGTCGCCGTCGTACTGATGCAGCAACGGCAACGAGCCGGTCTGCAGGAACGCTTCGGGCCGGAGTACGACCGGGTCGTCGAAGAGCGTGAGGACCGGCGGCAAGCCGAACGCGAGCTCGCGGAGCGGGCGGAGCGCCGCGACAAGCTGGACATCCGGCCGCTGACCTCCGAGCAGCGAGGCGAGTACGCCGCGCGCTGGGAGTCGGTACAAGCGGCGTTCGTCGATCGGCCGCGCGAGGCGGTCGTGCTCGCGGACGATCTGATCGTGGAGGTCATGGACCGCCGCGGCTACCCCGTCGAGAACTTCGACGACCGGGCAAGTCTGGTGTCGGCTGACCATCCCGAAGTCGTGGACCATTACCGATCCGCGCACGCGGTGTCGGCGCAGGGCGAAGACGCGTCGACCGAGGACCTCCGCCAGGCATTCGTGCACTACCGCGCCTTGTTCGACGCGATGCTGACCGATGGCGAGCCGGAGCCACGCACCGATCGTGCGGACGACGAGCTGCTGGACGGTCGGCCTGCCGTCGAGAACCGCGACGAGCAGGGACGGAGGCTCTGACATGACCGAGCAGCCACGCGACCTGCGTGACGACGGGGAGCTGATGCCCGACGACGCTCGCTCCGCCGCGGATGACCTCGGCCCAGACAGGGACGCCCTTCTCGGCGACGATGCCGACTTCGTCCGGCGGTGGGATCAGGCGCAGGCCACGTTCGTCGACGACCCGCGCCAGGCGGTGAGCGATGCCGCGGCGCTGGTGGAGGACGTACTGGCCCGCCTGTCCGACACCTTCTCGGCCGAGCGGGAACGCGCTGAGGCCAACGCACAGGACGGCGAGGAGACGGAGAGCCTGCGGCTCGCGATGCAGCAGTATCGCGAGTTCTTCCGACGGCTGCTTGCCGCCTGACGAGTTCGCGTACCGACGGGGTGCCCACCCGACCGGCCGCATGTCCCCACGTAGGGTGACGGACATGCGGCCGGTCGTCGGGTTCGACCTCGATCTCACCCTCGTCGACTCCGCTGACGGTATCGTCGCCACCTTCGTCGAGATGGCTCGTCAGCTCGAGACCTACGTCGACCCCCAGGCCGTTCGGGCGCTGATCGGCGTACCACTGGAGGCCACCTGCGAGGTGCTGCTGCCGTCGCACCTGGTGGCCGACGGCGTGCGGACCTATCGGGAGCTCTACCCGACGATCGGGGTGCCCGGCACCACGCTGCTTCCCGGGGCAGCCGAGGCCGTGAGTGCCGTGAACCGCCACGGCGGGCGGGCTGTCGTCGTCAGTGCCAAGATCGAGCCGGCGGTTCTGGCCGTACTCGATCACGTCGGACTCGAGGTCGACGACGCCGTCGGAGGCCTCTTCGCCGAGGCCAAGGGCCGTGCACTTCGAGAGCATGGCGCCAGCGCCCACGTGGGCGACCATCCGGCCGACATGATCGGTGCCTGCGCGGCTGGCGCGGTCGCGGTCGGTGTCACAACGGGTTCACACGACGCTGCCGCGCTGCGGGGCGCAGGCGCAGATGTCGTCCTCACCGACCTGCGGGACTTCCCGCAGTGGCTGGACGAGCACGTCCTGGATGCACGGCTCGCGGCCCTGGAGGCCGACCTGCGAACGCTCGGATCCGTCGTCGTCGCGTTCTCCGGGGGGGCCGACTCGGCCTTCCTGCTCGCGGCCGCCGTACGCACGCTCGGTCCGGACCGGGTGCTCGCGGCGACCGCCGTGTCGCCATCGCTTCCGCGGCGCGAGCTGCTCGCGGCCCGGGAGTTCGCCAGCTGGCTCGGCGTCCGTCACGTGAGCCCGCGTACCGACGAGATGGCGCGCCCGGGCTACCGGGCGAATGACGGCGACCGCTGCTACTTCTGCAAAGCGGAGTTGCTGGACGTCCTCGCGCCGCTGGCTCTGCGAGAGGGGTTCACCCACGTCGCGACCGGAACCAACGCCGACGATGCGGTCGGCGGCTTCCGGCCGGGCATCCGCGCTGCTGCCGAGCGCGGTGCCGCGACTCCGCTGAAGGACGCGGGCTTGACGAAGGCGCAGGTCCGCGTGGCGTCCCGCCGTTGGGGGCTCTCGACCTGGGACAAGCCGGCGGCGGCCTGCCTCTCCAGCCGGGTCGCGTACGGCGTGCAGGTCACCCCCGCCCGGCTGGCCCGGGTGGACCGCGCCGAGACGGCCTTGCGGGCGGCTCTCGCCTCGGCGGGAGTGCGAGCGCTGAACGTGCGGGTCCGCGACCTGGGTGACGTCGCGCGGATCGAGGTGGACCACGACCTGGCGTCGCGCGTCGCATCCCTTCCCGAGGCGACGGCAGCCGTACGAGCCGTCGGATTCGACGACGTCCACGTCGACCCTGCCGGGTTCCGGTCCGGCTCGATGAACGAGCTCCTCCCCGACCCGATGCGCTGGCGCTGAGCGAGGGCGGGCCTCAGCGGACCAGCCGGTCGAGCAGGCGCGCGAGCTCGGCCTGGGGTGAGTCGGTGAGGCCTGCGTGCACCGGGCCCGGCTGGACGACAGTGCTGCGCGGCGCGGTCAGCCACCGGAACCGCTCGCCCCTGCTGCCGCCGCCGGCCGGCCCTTCGCCGGAGCATGCGGCCCGTATCGCGTCGACGGCGGCCCAGACGCCGTCCACGTCCACCTCGGGATCGAGCGCCCGCAGACGGGCAGCGTCGACAGCGGCCGCGGCGGCGAGGTAGTCGAGTGCCTGGCAGTAGACGATGACGCCTACGTTGACGGTCTCGCCCCGTTCGATCCGCGGGACCGCGCGCAGGATGGCGTACTCGAAGGGCTTCACCGGCTCGCCTCCGGCAACCAGGACCGCGAGGCGGCAGCTCGAGCGGCCAGGTAATCGACGTACGCCGCCCGCCCCTCGGCGGGCAGCCAGTCGTGCGGCACGAGCGCGACGACGTCGGTGAGCAGTGCGTCACTCACCAACGGCGAGAGCTCCGCGTCGGCGGATCCGAGCGCGCTCGCGTACGGCGCCAGCGCATGGTCGCCCAACGGGTACGGGCGCGACGCGAACTCGGCGATCCCGGGCCAGGTGTGCTGGAAGAGCAGCGCCGCTCCGTGGTCGATCGCCCACAGTTCACCGTGCCAGACCAGCAGGTTCGGGTTCCGCCAGCTGCGGTCGACGTTCACGGTCAACGCGTCGAGCCACAGGATGCGTGCCGCGGTGTCCCTTTCCGGACGCCAGCCGATGCCGTCATAGCCCAGCGAGCGGGGCAGGAAGTCGATACCCAGGTTCGTGCCCGGGCTCGCCAGCAGAAGGTCCTGCACCTCCGGGTCCGGTTCGCGGCGTCCGATGTCCGGGTCGAGGTCCACCACGACCTGCTCGGGTACCCGGATTCCCAGCCTCCGGGCCAGCTCACCGACGATCACCTCTGCCACCAGTGCCTTGAGCCCCTGGCCGGCGCCGCGGAACTTCACGACATACGTCCCGAGGTCGTCGGCCTCCACCAGACCTGGAAGCGAGCCGCCCTCGCGCAGCGGCTCGACGTACCGTGTCGCACGGACCCGACGCAGCACATCGAGCACTACCTCGGTCATGGAACCGGACCGTACGGCATTAGGCTGTGCCAGATCCCCTCAGCGGGCGACCCCACACCGACACCCACGAACGAGGTCTTCCGTGCCTACCGGCAAGGTCAAGTGGTACGACACCGAGAAGGGCTTCGGCTTCCTCTCGAAGGACGACGGCGGCGACGTCTTCGTCCACTCCTCGGCGCTCCCGGCCGGCCTCACCGCGCTCAAGCCCGGCCAGCGGGTGGAGTTCGGCGTCGCCGAGGGCAAGCGCGGCGAGCAGGCGCTGTCCATCCACGTTCTCGAGCCGATCCCGTCAGTCGTGGCCGCGCAGCGCAAGAAGCCCGACGACATGGTCGCCATCATCGAGGACCTCATCAAGCTCCTGGACGGCGTCTCGAACACGTACCGGCGGGGCCGCCACCCGGAGAGCAAGTCCGCGCACAAGGTGGCGTCCGTGTTGCGAGCCGTCGCCGACGACCTCGACGCCTGATCAGGCCGGCGGCGGCTCCGGCCGGACCCGCTGGGCGGCAATCAGGCCGACGACCAGTCCGCCGGCGGCGATGCCGAGACCCAGCTGCGGGATGAGCGGCAGCGCAATGCCGAGCCCGCCGCCGAGCACCCAGGCCAGCTGCAGGAGTGTGTCCGACCGGGCGAAGGCGCTGGCCCGGACCCGTTCGGGCACGTCGCGTTGCACCACGGCGTCGAGCGACAGGCGCCCGAGCTGCTGGCCGAAGCCCGCCACCAACGCGACGATGAGCACCGTCACCAGACCCCAGACGGCGGCCGTCAACGCGGCGACCGCAGCCGCCAGCCCGACCAGCGCCAGCACCAGGCTGTCCGGGCTCCGGGTCCGGACGGTGGCGCCGAGCGCCGTACCCCCGGTCGTCCCGATCCAGGCCGCAGCGGCCAGCAGGCCGATCGCCACCGTGTCGTCCAGGCCGCCGACCGGATCCTCACGCAGGACGAAGGCCAGGAACAGGGTGAGGAAACCGGAGAACGCGCGCAGCGCGGCGTTCGCCCGCAGCGCCCGCACGACGGTGCCGCCGACGCGGTAGGCGCGCCCCGGCCCGGCGGAGCCTTCGCGAAGCGAGGCTTCGTTCTCGCCCGCGGCCGAGTCGACCCGCGGCGGGAGCAGGATCGCCTGCACCGTCGCCCCGATGTAGGCGGCGAAGGCCAGCCGGAGCGTCCAGTCGGAGCCGATCACTGCGAGACCCACCCCGAGCGGGGCGGCGATCGCCGCACCGACGACGGCGGCCATCCCCAGCCGCGCGTTCGCCGTAACGAGGGCAACGCCGTCCGGAAGAAGACGCGGCACGGCCGCCGCGCGCGTGACGGCGAATGCCTTCGACGCCACCAGGCAGCCGAACGCGGCGGGGTAGAGCCACACGCCGCCCTCGATGACCGTGCCCGCCATGACCCAGCACAGGAAGGCTCGAATCGCCGTCGTCGCACCGATCGCCCAGCGCCGGCCGTGCCGGAACCGGTCGAGGAACGGTCCGACGACCGGTGCGATGACGGCGAACGGGGCCATCGTCAGGACGAGGTAGAGCGCGACCCGACCACGTGCCTCCGACGTCGCGACCGAGAAGAACAGCGTGTCGGCCAACGCGATCGCGAGCAGGACGTCGGCGGCCGAGTTGACGGCGTTGAGCTCGATCAGCCTGGCGAGCCCGGTCCGACCGGCACCCTCGGCGCTGGCCGCTCGTCGCAGCCGGGCGGTGCTGGCCCGGGCCGCCCGCGTCGTCGACGACGCGGCAGTCTTTGCGACGCGCGCCGACGAACTGGCCATACGGCGTGCCCGCTCCGCGCCCGGCCGATTCGGCTGCGAGGGCGGGTCCGGCGTCACGCGCACCATCCAACCCCATGCCTCAGCGTGCCCAGCGCTGTCGTTCCCGCCGTAGGTTTGCGACAATCTCCCTTCGTGACCCCTCCCACCACCCATGCGCCCGGCCGTGCGCGCAGCCGCAAGGCCGACGCCGCATGCCTCGAGGCTGTGGACCTCGCACGCGCGGCCGCTGTGGCGATCGCAGGCGCCGACCAGGTGGGTGAGTACCGCGGTTACGACGTCGAGGACGAGCGGGTCGTCACCCACTACTTCGACGCCAGAGCATTCGGCTACCGAGGCTGGCGGTGGTCCGTCACCGTCACCCGGGCGGCGCGGGCCAAGGTCGTGACCGTCGACGAGTGCGTGCTGCTCCCCGGGCCGGACGCCGTGCTGGCGCCGCCGTGGGTGCCCTGGGACGAGCGGGTGCAGCCCGGCGACCTCGGCCCGGGCGACCTGTTGCCGACCGCAGACGACGACCCCCGGCTGGTGCCGGGCTACACCGGGGCCGACGAGGCCATCGACCCGGAGGCTTCGCGAGCCGTCACCGACGAGCTCGGGCTCGGTCGCGCCAGAGTCCTCTCGGCCTGGGGACGCGACGACGCGGCCGAACGGTGGCGCGAAGGCATCGGCGGACCGGACACCGAGATCGCCCGGGCAGCCCCGTTCCCCTGTGAGACGTGCGGCTTCCTCGTGCCGCTCGCCGGTGCGCTCGGCCGGGTCTTCGGCGTGTGCACCAACGAGCGGACGCCCTTCGACGGCCTCGTCGTCGCCCACGATCACGGCTGCGGCGCGCATTCGGAGGTGCGGATCGGGCAGGTCGTGCCGACGCCGTCGGGCCCGGTCTTCGACACGCTGTCCCACGAGCTGGTACCGAATGAGCTCGTCGAAACAAACCTCGACGAGGAGCTCGGCCACTCGTAGTGGATGGGCGTCCGGTGGATCCGTTCGGCACGGCGTCGATCCGCGAACGCGTCCTTGCGGCGTGGACCGCCTCGCCGGCGCGTTTCCGTGAGGACGCGAACGCCGAGGAGGAACTGGTCCGCGGCGCGTACCGCGACCGGCTCGTCGTCGAGCTCGCTCAGAACGCGGCGGACGCCGCTGGACGCGCCGGCGTTCCCGGTCGGCTGCTCCTCCGCCTCGAGGGGTCGACGCTCGTGGCCGCCAACGTCGGCGCACCACTCGACGCGGCCGGGGTGGAAGGTCTGTCGACGCTGCGCGCATCGGCGAAGCGCGACGATCCGGCCGCCACGGTCGGCCGGTTCGGTGTCGGATTCGCGGCGACGCTGGCGGTGACCGACGCACCAGTTGTCGTGTCCCGCTCGGGTGGCGTGCGTTGGTCACGACCCTCGACGCTGGAGGCGGTCGGGGGCATCCCCGCGCTGGCGGCCGAGGTGGCCCGGCGCGGTGACGCGGTTCCGGTGCTCCGGCTCCCGTTCCCGGCCGACGGGACGGTGCCCGAGCCGTACGACACCGTCGTCTCGCTGACGCTGCGCGACCAACGGGCGGTCGCACTGGCAGCCGAACTGCTCGCCGGCATCGACGACGCGCTGCTGCTTGCCCTGCCCGCGCTGGCCGAGATCACCGTCGAGCTCGGCGGCGCACGGCGGACACTGACTGCCGACCGAGCGGGTCCGGAGGTCGTCGTCGACGACAACGGCCGGCGTGCCCGGTGGCACCTCGCCCACCGGACCGGCCCGATCGCGCCGGACCTGCTGGCCGACCGGCCCGTCGAAGAGCGCGCACGACCGCAGTGGGAGGTCACGGTCGCGGTTCCGGTCGACGACGACGGCGCCCCGGTAGCTCTACCGGCCTCCGTACCCAGGGTCGTCCACGCTCCGACCCCGACCGACGAGCCGACCGCCTTGCCGGCCCTGGTGATGGCGACATTCCCCATGGACTCTTCCCGGCGCCGAGTCGCCCCGGGACCGCTGGCCGACCTCGTGGTGGGGGAGGTCGCCGTCGCCTATGCGACGCTGGCGGCGAAGTTGGCAGGCCCGGCTGTGCTGGGCCTCGTGCCGGGCCCTCTGGGTGCGGGGGAGCTCGACGCAGCGCTCCATCGGGCGGTCGTCGACGCCCTGGCCCGCACGCCCCTGGTCCCCGCGGCCGACGGTTCGGGACGCCTCCGTCCGGACCGGGTCGTGCTCGTGCCCGGCCTGGAGCGTGCGGCCGATCCGGCCGCGTTGGCCCTGGTTGTCGCCGGTTTGCCGGCAGCGGCCTGGTGGCGGCCGGAAGCGCTGCGGCGACTCGGCGCTCAGGAGATCCCGCTGGCGGAGGTCGTCGACCGGTTGGCCGAGCTGTCACTGCCACCGGCGGAGTGGCGTGCGCTCTACGGCGCCCTCGAGGGTTCGGACCGCGATGTGTTGGCGGGGCTTCCGGTGCCGCTCGCCGACGGCCGGGTCGTACGCGGTCCGCGCGGCGTTCTGGTGCCCACCGGCGAGGTCGGCCCACGGATGCTGGAACCGCTGGGTCTGCGGATAGCCCATCCGGACGCAGATCATCCCGTGCTGCACCGCCTGGGTGCCGTCGAAGCGACGCCGGCCGCGGTGCTGCATGATCCGGCCGTCCGGGGCGCCGTCGAGGCACTGGCCGCGGAGGATGTCGCCGGCGAAGCGGTGGCGGGTCTGGTCGACGCCGTCCTCGGTCTGGTGGCCGCATCGGGCGTGACGGTCGAGGACGAGCCTTGGCTGGGACGCCTGCCACTGCCGGACGCGAGCGGACAGGTGGCTCTGGCTCAGGAACTGCTGTTGCCCGGCTCACCGACCCTGAATCTGCTCGATGCCGATCCGGCCGACTACACCATCGCGGCCGAGCCGGTCGATCGGTGGGGCGAATCGGTACTTCGCGCGGTCGGCGTGCGTGACGGGTTCGGCGTCGTCCGCGACGCCGACCTGGCGCTCGACGACGAGAGCCGGCACGACCTCGACGACGAGGATCGGTGGGCCGAGGCCGTGCTTGCCGGACTTCCCGGTCAGGACCTGCCGCCGTTGATCGTGGAGCTCATCGCGGTACGGGACCTGGACCTGGTGCGTGAGGACGCCTGGCCCGCCGCCCTCGGTCTGCTGGCCGGCGACCCGGCAACACGTCCCGCCCTGGTGGAACCGGCGTACGCCCTGCTGGCCGACGGCACCCGGCGCACGGTTGTGCCCTACACGGTCTGGTGGCTGCGCACGCACGCCCGGATAGGCGGGCTTGCGCTGGAGGAGCTGTGTCCCGCCGATGCGGACCCGCTCGTCCGGGCGCTGCTGCATCCCGCTGATCTCGGCCTCGACGACATCGTGACTGGGTCACTCGGGCTGCCGAAGACGCTGACCGATCTGGACACCGGCCTGCTGCTAGACCGCCTCGCGGATCCGGGGCGCACGTTGTCCGCGCGCGATCTTGCCGACGTGTACGCGGTGCTGGCTTCGACGGACACCGGCACGGTGCCGGCGCCGAGGCGGATTCGGGTGCCCGCCGGACTCGGATCGCGAGTTGTCCCCGCCGCGGACGCGGTCGTCGCGGACGGTCCGCATTGGCTGCAGCTCGACCTGCCGGCCGTCGTGCCGGGAGGACGTGCGCTCGCGGACCTGCTCGACGTCGACCTGGCCGCGGACGTCTACGACGGCGCACCGGGTCCGGGTGGCCTCGTCGCTCAGGTTCCGGAGGTGATGTCCGCGCTCGTGCCGGACGCTCCTGCGACCTACGTCGAGCACGACGACCTAGTGGTTGCCGACCGGGCCGTCGACTGGTGGGTCGACGAGGAGAACACTGTCCACGCGGCCACGCCCGACGGCCTCGCGAGAGGGTTGGCCTGGGCCACCCGCCGTTGGGAGCTCCGGTTCCTGCTCGCCGAGGCTCTCCGGGACCCGGCTGCCGTGCCGGCGCTGCTGTCCGAGCAGGCCTACGAGCCCCACCGGGGCTGAAGACGGCGCCCCAAGTTGCTCGTGCCTCAGGCCCCCGGCCAGGCTGGAGCATGCGATTCGTGATCGAGCCGGACGTCCAGGCGTTCGAGCACCGAGGGCTTGCCTGGATGGAGCGGGATCCGCTGCTCAACACCCTTCCTGCGACGATCGCACGGTCCGTGATGGCTGGCATGTACCCGGGTGACTTGGCACCGTCTGTGTGGATCACGATCGAGTCCGACGACCACCAGCCGATCGGTGCCGCCGTGCGTACTCCGCCACGGAACATGGTCGTGCCCGCCGTCCCGAACGAGCTCGCCCGCGCGCTCGCGGAGTTCATGTTCGAGAGATCGGTGGGAGAGGACCTCCCCGGCGTGAACGGGCCCGTCGATGCGGCGCGCGCCTTTGCCGACCGATGGGCCGAGCTGACCGGCTGCGACGTGCGCACCGAAACCAACATGCGGCTCTACCGCCTGGACAGGCTGGATCCGCCGGCGGATCCGGCCGGCGCGTGGCGGATTGCCACCCGGGACGACCGTGACCTGTGCTTCGGGTGGTTCGAGGCATTCGCGGCGGAGACCACCCGGAGTGCGCCGCCGCCGGAGCGGCGCGATGTCCTTGCCCGCGTCGACGGTCGAAGGCTCGGACTGTGGCATGTGCACGGTCGTCCGGTCTCTCTGGCCGGTTGGACGGTGCCGGCCTCGGGCGTGGTTCGGGTCGGGCCCGTCTACACACCGCCCGAGCAGCGCGGGCGAGGCTACGGCACGGCGGCGACGGCGGCCGCGACGGCAGGGATCCTGAGCGCCGGAGCCCAGGCGTGCCTGTTCACGGACCTGAGCAACCCGACCTCCAACTCGATCTATCAGAGGATCGGCTACCGGGCGGTCACCGACTGCGTCGAGTTGGCCTTCGAGCAACCCCACTAGTTGGTCACGCGCGTGGGTGCTCTCCCCGCGGGCGACGTCCGGAACGACAGGAACAACGACCCGGGGCTGCCACGTTTGTCTGGGTCTGCCGGGCCACAGCGGGCCGTTGTTCCTGTCGTACGGTCCGCGTTCCCGGTCAGCAGCAGTCCGCGATCTCGCAACAGTCGTCGGTACAACAGCCGGCCAGGTCGAGCTCGTCCATGGCGAACCTCCTCTTCTAAGACATCGACGAGTTTCGATGCCTGCGCACAGGAGCTTGCCCTTCGTATCGACGGATGTCAATATCGACGCATGTCGATGTTGCGCACATCCCTGCCTGTTCTGGAGCCGTTCTGCTGCACGCCGCTGACACGGGAGCCGCTGGCCGAGGTCGAGGCGGCTGCGCTGGCGGTGCGCTTCAAGGCTCTGGCCGACCCGGTCCGGCTGCGCCTGCTCTCCCTGGTGCTGGCGTGCGAGGACGACGAGGCCTGCGTGTGCGACCTGACCGCCGCCTTCGACCTGTCCCAGCCGACGATCTCCCACCACCTCAAGGTGCTGCTCGACGCGGGACTGCTCAGCCGCGAGAAGCGCGGTGTGTGGGCCTACTACCGGGTGCAGCGTGAGGCGCTCGGAGCCTTGGCCGGAGTGATCGACGCCGTCGCCGCCTGACGATCGACCGCTGGCCACCCAGGGTGGTGGGGCCGGCGCAGACAGGGGATGCTGGCGATATGCGTGATCAGACCTGCCCCTTGTGTCGTGGCCGCGAAGTCGACCCGGACATGGGTCGCGAGCAGGTCTGGGAGGACGCCCACTGGCGGCTGACCACGAGCATCGGGCCCGGTGATCCCACACCGGGCTTCTCCTACCTCGAGCCCAAGCGCCACATCCCTTCGATCGCCGACCTCGACGGCGGCGAGGCCGTCACGTTCGGCCTGGCGATCGCCCGAAGCACGAAGGCCCTCAAGCAGGCGACCGGCAGCGAAGCCGTCTACGTCTACGTCTTCGGCGGGCACATCCCGCACCTGCACGTCCACCTGGCCCCGCACCGCGAAGGCGACGCCCTGAACTCGGCCATGTTGAAGGGCGAGATCGTCGAGGAGCCCCTGCCCACCGGCGCCGTCTCGCTGGTGAGCAAGGACTTCCCCGCCATCGACCAGGTCGAGCTGCGCTCGGTAGCCGACCGGGTGCGTCGATTGCTCAGTTGATCAGTTGGTCGATGGGTCCGATCGCGAAGTAGACGACGAAGAGCAGTGCGACCACCCACAGCAGTAGGTGGACGTCGCGCGCCTTGCCACGCACCAGCTTGATGAAGACGTACGTGATGAAGCCGGCACCGATCCCCGCGGTGATCGAGTAGGTGAACGGCATGAGCACGATGGTGAGGAACGCCGGAATCGCGATCTCGACGTCGCCCCACTCGATGCCGCGCACCTGGGCCATCATCAGGAACCCGACCAGGACCAGCGCCGGTGTCGCCGCCTCGTACGGCACGATCTCGACCAAGGGTGCAAGGAAGGTCGCGAGCAGGAAGCACACGCCGGTGACGATGCTGGCCAGGCCCGTACGCGCGCCGTCGCCGACACCCGCCGCCGACTCGATGTACGACGTGTTGCTCGAGACCGACGCCGCGCCGCCGGCCGCGGCTGCGACCGAGTCGACGATCAGGATGCGCTCGGTGCTCGGCGGGTTGCCCTCGTCGTCGAGCAGGTCGCCCTCGGCGCCGACGGCCACCATGGTGCCCATCGTGTCGAAGAAGTCGGCCAGCAGCAGGGTGAACACGAACAGTCCCGCGGTGAGGATGCCCACGGCTTCCCACGAACCGAGCAGGCTGAACTGGCCGAGCAGCCCGAAGTCGGGGGCGTCGACAATGCGGTCGGGCAGCACCGGCACGTTCAGGCCCCAGCCCTTGGGGTTCGTGTCTCCGTTCTCGCCGACGGATGGCCCGATGTCGAACAAGGCCTCGACCAGGATGGCGAGCACCGTCGCACCAAGGATCGTCCACAAGATCGCGCCCTTCACATTGCGCACGTACAGGAAGATCAGGGCCAGCAGGGCCAGGCAGAAGACCAGCACCGGCCAGCCGGCCAGGAAGCCGTCGATGCCCATCTCGATCGGTGGGACGGGCACCGAGGTGCTACGGATGACGCCGGCGTCCACCAGACCGATCAGCGCGATGAACAGGCCGATGCCGACACTGATGGCGACCTTGAGCTGGGACGGGACGGCGGTGAAGACCGCGGTCCGGAGGCCCGTGAGCACCAGGACCAAGATGACCAGGCCTTCGATCACCACTAGTCCCATCGCGTCGGCCCACGTCATGCGGCTGGCGATCGCGAACGTGACGAAGGCGTTCAGACCCAGTCCGGTGGCCAGCGCGAGCGGATAGTTGGCGAACGCCCCCATGGCGATCGTCATGACGCCTGCGACCAGGGCGGTGGCGGCTGCGACCAGGGCCAGGTTGGGCGTGCCTCCGCCGCCGAGGAAGTCGCCCTCGACGTCCGGCTGCGTCCCGATGATCAACGGGTTGAGCACGATGATGTAGGCCATCGTGAAGAACGTGACCAGCCCGCCCCGGATCTCGCGGCCGATGGTCGTGCCACGCTCGCTGATCTTGAAGTATTGGTCGAAGCCGTTCGAGGGCTGCGTGTTCTTGGCGGACGTCTGCGTCATTCCTGCTCCCGGAGTGGAAGTACGGCATGTCCCCGCGGCGTGAGAATGCCAGAACCGGCAGCGCACCGACAGAGGACACGGCCGAGACCGCGGAACGCCCGCCGCGGCCGCCCTCGCACAGGTTTCGGCTGACTCGCTCCGCCGACACGGCTGCCAGGTAGCCTCTTGAATCATGGTGAAGCGAGGCCGCACGCCCGGGGAGTCGCCGAAGGTGGCCCCCCTCGACGTCGACGGCGTCCGAACCGTGGCGATCGGCACCGTGCTCTGGGCCGCGGCCTTCGTCCTGCTCGCGCTGCGGAAGGACAGCCTGGACGAGCAGGGCCACGGCTGGTGGCTGTGGACCTGCCTGGCGGGCGTAGGGCTGGGCCTGCTGGGCCTGGATTACACCCGCAGGCGCCGTGACGCCATTGCGTTGGCCCGGCTCGAGGAGGAGGCCGACCTTCCCGACGATGTCGAGCCGCTCGACCAGGCCGACGACCTTGGCGACGTGCAGGCGGGCGAGGAGATCGAGGCACTCGATGTGGGTCCGCCGGTACCGGCGCCGACCGGACGCCGAGCCCGCCGGGCGGCTAGGGCTTCCGGTCAACCGGTCCCGGCCCCGCGGCTCGTGGAGCCTGACGAGCCTGACCTGGCCCGTGAGGCCGACCTGGCCCGTGAGCCCGCCGTGGCCCGTGAGCCCGACGATGACCGCCTGTTGGACGTGCCGGATCGGATCGTCGAGACGGGTGACCTGGAGCAGACTCGCGCTTGGGACTTCACCCGCCCGGGGGACGATGCCTTTGGCCTGGACGGACCGGGTGGCATGGACGAGACCGGTGACCTCGACGAGACCGGTGACCATCGCGTCGGCGGGCGGCGGGCGCGCCGGAAGGCAAAAAGAAGGAACGAGCCGTCCACGGACAGCGATTCTGGCTACCGTGGCCGCCGGGCCCGACGCCGCTGAGGATCCACCTCCCACGCCAGGGCTGCGCGCCGCTCGGGGGCGACGACATCACCACTGCGAGGGTGCCAGTCCCCATGTAACCGAGTCATGAGCCAATGTGCCATCAATAGCCCTTAGCAAGGGTAATGAGGTATGCTAACGGCCGTGTCCCTCGCCGCACCGGTCGTCCGCCGCACCCACACGGGGTTGCCCAGCACCCTCCGACTGTCGGTGATGCGGCTGGCGAGGCGGCTGCGAGCGGAGCGGGAGGACGACTCCCTGACGCTCAGTCAGCTCGCGACGTTGGGAACTCTGAACCGCCACGGGCCGATGACGCTCGGTGCCCTCGCCGCCCACGAGCGCGTGCAGCCGCCGTCGATGACCAGGATCGTGTCCGGGCTCGAGGAACGTGGCCTGGCGGTGCGCCAGCCGGATGCGTCCGACCGGCGTCTCGTCGTCGTACGGATCACGGCCGAGGGTGCCGCCCTGCTGGCGGCCGACCGTCGCCGGCGTGACGCCTGGCTGGCCCGCCGGCTGCGCGAGCTCACCGCGGACGAGCACGAAGCCTTGCGCCGCGCCGCTCCAGTGCTGGAGAAGTTGGCGAGGTTGTGAGCCCCACCTTCCACTCCCTGCGCAACTACCGCGAATACCGGCTGTTCTGGTCCGGCATGCTGGTGTCCAACATCGGTACCTGGATGCAGCGGGTAGCGCAGGACTGGCTCGTCCTTGTCACGCTGGGCGGAGGCCCCGCGGCGCTCGGAATCACCACCGGCCTGCAGTTCCTGCCGTTCCTGTTGGTCGCGCCGTTCGGCGGGTTGCTGGCCGACCGGTTGCCGAAGCGGCAGCTGCTGATGTTCACCAACGGATTCCTCGGCATCACCGGCGTGACGCTCGGGGTGCTCGTCGTCACCGACCTCGCGCAGATCTGGCACGTCTACGTCCTGGCATTCCTGCTGGGCGTCGGCACTGCCCTGGACCACCCGGCCCGCAACACCTTCGCAGCGGAGCTGGTCGAACCCGACGACCTGGCCAACGCGGTCGGGCTCAACAGCGCGTCGTTCAACGCCGCTCGGCTCATCGGACCGGGCGTCGCCGGCCTGCTCATCGCGGCTTTCGACACCGGACCGGTCTTCCTGCTGAACGCGCTGACCTTCTCCGCTCCGATCGCAATGCTGTTGATCATCGGTAAGCACGTGATCAAGGAACCGCGTGCGGTGCCCCGCAGCGAACGTCGCCTCGTCGACGGGGTGCGCTACCTCCGACGCCGGCCCGATCTGGTCATGGTCATGGCGATCATGTTCTTCGTCGGAACGTTCGGCATGAACTTCCAGATGACCATGGCGCTGATGGCGACCGGCGCGTTCGACAAGGGGCCGAGCGAGTACGGCGTCCTCGGGTCGATCATGGCGATCGGCTCGCTCACCGGCTCCCTGCTCGCCGCCCGTCGGGCTGCGCCGCGACGCCGGGTGATCGTCGGCGTAGCACTCGTGTTCGCCCTGATGGAGGTGCTGGCGGCGCTCAGCCCGGCGTACTGGATCTTCGCGCTTGCGCTGATCCCGCTCGGTATGGCGGCCCTGACGATCATCACGACCGCGAACGCGTACATGCAGACGTCGGTAGACCCACAGGTCCGGGGGCGGGTCATGGCCCTGTACCTCATGGTCTTCATGGGCGGAACGCCCGTCGGCGCGCCCATCATCGGCTGGGTGGCCGATGTCCTGGGGCCGAGGTGGTCGCTCCTGGGGGGCGGACTGATGACCGGAGCGGGAACGCTGGCTGTGACTCTGCTGCTCGCCCGCCGCAACGGCATCGTCCTGCGCCCTCGGCTGCGCCCGCGACCCGGGGTCCGCATCACACTGCCGCCGCGGGACACGTCGCGCGACGCCAGGCCGCAGGCCGCCTGAATGGGCGTGATGCCGCCCGTCGTCCCGCCCGACCCGCATGCCACAATGGGCTGAGAGCGCTCCCAGCTGACACCGTCGGCAGCCGATGTCCGAGCGTCGTGCGGAGCTTGTCGAAAGGGATCGCGGTGGTCGAGCCGGGGACAGCCAACGCCGCCGCTGCCGCCACGCGGCAGTTTCCGGCCGGTTTCGTCTGGGGCGCGGCCACCGCGGCCTTTCAGGTGGAGGGCTCGACGACTGCCGACGGACGCACCGACTCGATCTGGGACGTCTTCTGCCGCCGGCCGGGCGTGATCGTCGGCGGTCACACGGGCGAACCAGGAGCCGACCACTACCGGCGGATGCGAGAGGACGTCGCGCTGATGTCCGAGCTCGGATTGACGTCGTACCGGTTCTCGGTGGCTTGGCCGCGGGTGCGCCCGGACGGCGGCGCGGTCAACGAGCGCGGGCTGGACTTCTACCGGCGCCTGGTCGACGAGCTGCTCGCGGCCGGAATCGCGCCGTGGGTCACGCTGTACCACTGGGACCTCCCGCAGGCCCTGGAGGAGCAGGGCGGCTGGACCTCGCGCGACACGGCGCAGCGATTCGCCGCCTACGCCGACACTGTCCACGCCGCGCTCGGTGACCGGGTGCCGTACTGGACGACGCTGAACGAGCCCTGGTGCTCCGCGTTTCTCGGCTACGCGAGCGGCGAGCACGCCCCCGGCCGGTCCGAACCGCGGGCCGCCGTCGCCGCGGCCCATCACCTGCTGCTGGCACATGGTCTCGCGAGCGCAGCCATCCGGGCGCGCGACCCTGGTACGACCCTTGGCATCACGCTCAACCTGTCGCCGGTGCGGGCGCTGGATCCCGGCGACCCGGCTGATGTCGAGGCCGTGCGTCGTATCGACGGTCTGCAGAACCGGCTGTTCCTGGAGGCGATCCTCCGCGGCGCGTACCCGTCCGACGTGGTGGCCGACCTGGAGCCGTACGGCCTGTCCGAGCACCTCCACGACGGCGACCTGAAGTCGATCTCGGTGCCGCTGGAC
>JBKPCP010000048.1:0-10356 GCA_046727475.1 Actinomycetota bacterium
CGCGACCGGCGCCGCGCACGTACGCATGGACGACGTCGCGATCTCCTGCGACGACGAGCTTGCTGGCCCCGACGAGCGGGCGCACCACGACGGCGTCGTAGATCCCGTCGACGCCGAAGCCGCCGGCGAGGACCGGCCGCAACGTTCCGAGCGACGCAGCGGGATCGCGCCGGTCGAGGCGCACCCATTCCACGAGCGCGGCGAAGCCTCCGATGCCGGCCAGCACGAGGGAGATGGCAGCAGTGCCCAGATGGATGGTCATCCCTTCCGGGTCGGCCGCCGATGCCTCTCCCGGGTCGAGCATGGCCGAGACGACAGACGGCATGAAGGCGAGTACGCCCAGCACCGCGGTCGGCACGGCTAGCAGCACCAGTGGCATCCGCATGGCGGGCGGTGGGTCGTGGGCAGCGACGCCTGCCCCGAGCGTCGGCGCAGTCCACCGCGGTGGACCGCGGAACGCCAGGAGCCAGGCGCGGGTCGCGTACGCACCCGTCACCAGGACGGTGAGCAGTCCGGCCAGCAGTACCAGCCATGCGGCCCAGGCCGGCGTCGGCCCGCCTTCCAACGCCGCGTCCTCGGCCGCCGACAGCACCGATTCCTTGGAGAAGAACCCGGACAGCGGTGGCAGCCCGGCCAGCGCGGCCAGCCCGAGGGTGCCGACGACATACGTCAGAGGCATCCGCCGCCGCAGGCCGCCCATGCCGGACAGCATTGTCGTCCCGATCGCGTGAGCAATGGCACCGGCACCCAGGAAGAGCAGCGCCTTGAAGGCGGCATGGGAGAGCAGGTGGAACAAGCCGGCCGAGTATCCGCCCACCGCGAGAGCGCCAAGCATGTACGCGAGTTGGCTGGACGTCGACCAGGCGAGCACGCGCTTGTAGTCGTCCTGGGCAAGCGCGGCGAGCGCTGCCAGGGTCATCGTCACCGCTGCGACGACCGCGAGGACGGCGAGAGCGACCGGCGAGAGCAGGAACACGGTCTCGAGCCGGGCAACGAGGAACACACCGGCTGCCACCATGGTCGCGGCATGGATCAGTGCTGACACCGGCGTCGGGCCGACCATCGCGTCGGGGAGCCACACGTGCAGCGGGACCTGTGCCGACTTGCCGACAACGCCGCAGAGCATGAGGACCAGCCCGATGGTCAAAGTCGTCGATGCGACGGCCGAGGACTCGAGCTCTGATATCCGGAACGACCCGTTCAGGTCGGCGAGCACGAGGATGCCCGCGAGCATTCCGACGTCGCCGAGCCGTGTGACGACGAATGCCTTCACCGCCGCCTCACGGGCATCCGGCCGCTCCCAGTGATGCCCGATGAGCAGAGCCGAACAGATGCCCATGACCTCCCAGCCGACGAGGAGCACCACCAGGTCGTCGGCGAGCACCACGAGCAGCATGGCCGCGGTGAACAGCGAGATCAGCGCCGCGTAGGTGCCGTAGCGGGGATCGTCGTGCATATAGGCCGTCGAGTAGACCTGAACGGCGAAAGCGACGACCGTGACCATGATCGCCAGCGTCATGCTCAGCCCGTCGGCCCGGGTTGCGACCGTGATCGGGATCCAGCCGGTAGGAATCGTCCCCCATTCGTCGAGCGACGGCCCGCCGACCCACACCGCCAACGCCGCGCCCACCGACATCGCCATGGCGAGCCCGGTGCCGATCACCGCCACCCGGCCGGCCGACAGTCGACTTCGACCGACCACCAGGCCGACCACCGCTGCGGCGAAGGGCGCCAGGATGATCAGCGGCCCGATGATCACCGGGCCGCCTCCGGCTCGGTGACGTCCGGTGAGCCGGCCTCGGAGCGCAGGTCGCGCTGCGGACCGTCGCCGTCGAACTCGGCGAGCCGTTCCGTCTCGGCGCGCTCGTTGAGTAGGCCGAGATCGTCGAGGTCGGAGGTCCCGCGGGTACGGAAGACCAAGAGCACTATCGCGAGGCCCAGCCCGACCTCCGCCGCGGCGATCGTGATCACGAACAGGGTCATCACCTGTCCGCCATGCAGGGTGTCGGACCACCACGCATCGAACGCGACCAGGTTGAGGTTGGCGGCGTTGAGCATGAGCTCGACCGACATCAGCACGAGCACGGTGTTGCGACGCACCAGCACACCGAAGACGCCCATGGCGAACAGCAGGGCCGACACCACGAGCGGAAAGGCCAGCCTCATCGTCCGTCCTCGTCCTGTCGTCGCCGCGAGAGCACGATCGCGCCTACCAAGGCCGCGAGCAGCAGGACCGAGAGAAGCTCGAAAGGCAGCACCCAGCCGCGGAAGAGCGCCGAACCGACCGCCTCGGCATCACCGACGCCGGCACCGTCCAGGTCCACCACCTCGTCACCCATGCCGGCCAGCAGGGTGCCGAGGAGGACGAGCGCCGTGGCCGTTGCCACGCTCGCCGCGATGATGACCCGGCCGCGCGGCGCACCGGGTGCCGGGCCGATCGGAGCGCGGGTGAGCATGAGCGCGAAGAGCACGAGGACGACGACGGCGCCGACGTAGATCAGGAGCTGCACCCAGGCGAGGAGCTCCGCCGTCAACAGGAGGAAGCAGCCGGCGACAGCGCCGAGGCAGACGGCGAGCCATAGCGCGGAGTGCACGATCCGGGTCGTACTGACGACGAGGAATCCAGACCCGAGGGCGATCGCGCCGACCAGCACGAACGCCAGCTCGACACCGTTCACCCGGCGGCCTCCGGTGGCGAGCCGGCCGCACGCCGAGCGGTTTCGACTTCCTTGGGTTCTGCCGCGTTCGGGTCGACGGCCGGAGGCGGTGGAACCGTCCACATCCACTCGCGCAGCCGGTCGCGTTCGTGCACCAGGTCGCGGATGTCGAGCTCGGCGTACTCGAACTCGGGCGACCAGTGCAGCGCGTCGAAGGGGCACACCTCGATGCAGATCCCGCAGTACATGCAGAGCGAGAAGTCGATCGCGAACCGGTCGAGCACGTTGTGGCTGCGGGCCCGGCCACCCTCGGTCGCAGGCGGCAGCTCCTCCTTGTGCGAGTCGATGTAGATGCACCAGTCAGGGCACTCGCGGGCGCACAGCATGCAGACCGTGCAGTTCTCCTCGGTCAAGGCGATGACGCCGCGGCTGCGCGGAGGCAGCTGCGGAGCGGCGTCGGGATACTGCGCGGTGACGGCGCGCTTGGTCAGCCGCCTGAAGGTCGTCGCCAACCCGTGTGCAAGCCCGAGACCTGCCATGGCTCCCCATCTTTGCCGTTCACACGCTCGGTTACGAGCCTCCACGCCTACCTACGCGGGACGGCCATGTCGTACGTCACCCACGGCGTCGCGACGGCGACCTTGTCGTAGGCCGCTCGTGCCCGGGCGTTGTCAGCCGCCGTGATCCATCGCACGATGCTCCAGCTCCGTCGGGCAGCCTCGTCCCTCATCGCGTCGAAGAGCGCATCGACGGCACCCATGCCGCGGGCCGTCCGATCGACGAACAGGTCGTCCAGGTGTCCGCCGACGCTGCCGTCGAGAGGGCGGACGAACGGGCGCAGGTGCGCGATCCCCACCGGGTCGCCGCCATCTGCGGACACCACGGCCAGGGCGACGACGAGCCCGTCTTCGTGAATCCAGCGCCATACGAGATCGAGGCGCTCGTCGGACAGACTCTCCCCGTAGAACTCGCCGTAGCTGCGGTACAGGCGGTTCCAGGTCGGCCGGTCCGGCGGCTCGATCGGCCGTACGATCCAGTCACGTTGCATTGCAGGCATCGCCCAACGCTATCGACCCGCCGGAGCACGTCAGCGGTGCGATCGTCACGCCCCCGGGCTCCAGCGACGAGCCGACCGAGCCGGGGTCTCGAGAGCGGGTCGGTGTCAGGCCCCGATCAGCAGGATCGCGATCATCGCGGATGCGAGGAGCACAGCAGCTCCGAGCCCGGCCAGCAATGCGGTGGGGTAGGTACGGACGGCGCGCTTGCCGTGGGCCCGGTGCCGATGGGTCGGTTGCCGCTTGGGTGGCATCGGCGCCTCGAGTTCGGACCACACAGCGGCAAGCCCGAGGAGGCTGGTGTCTTCGGGCGAATCCCTGTGCACCATGCGCACTCGCCGAGCACTGTGCCGCATGGACTCCCTGCCGGTCCGGTTCCGTGGTGCCCCCGAGGCTATCCCGCGCCGGTCCGCAACTCATAGCTGAAGCAGTCGAAGCCGAAGCAGCAGCCAGTCGCGGACACATTCCCCGATTGGACGGTCACACCAACGCGACGACGCCGGTGAGGGCCAGCTGGATAAGGGCCAGCGGGACGAGCCATTGCCAGGCGAGCCGCTGCAGCTGGTCCTCGCGCAGCCGCGGGAACGCGACCCGCAGCCAGATCACCACGACGGCGAGCAGCGAGGCCTTGCCGAGCGTCCACAGCCAGCCGAGCGATTCCTCGAACGGGCCGTGCCAGCCGCCCAGGAACAGCACCGTCGTGAGCGCGCAGAGCAACACGATGCCTGCGTACTCGGCGAGCAGGAAGAAGGCGAAGCGCAGGCCGGTGTACTCGGTGTAGGCGCCGAAGATGATCTCCGAGTCCGCCACGGGCATGTCGAACGGCGGCCGCTGCAGCTCGGCAAGTCCCGCGATGAAGAACACGGCGGCACCGATCGCCTGCCAGGCCAGCCACCACGGCTGCCAGGCCTCGACGATCCCGGGCAGCGAAAGCGTCCCGGCGGCCATGGCCACCGATGCGGCCGTCAGCACGAAGGGCAGCTCGTATGCCATGAGCTGCGCCGCGGTCCGCAGCCCTCCCAGCAGGGAGTACTTGTTGCCGCTCGCCCAGCCGCCCATAAGCGAGCCGAGAATTCCGACACCCATCACGGCGAGCACGGCCAGGAGCCCCACCTCGACGTCCACGCCCACCCAACCCGGCGCCAGCGGCACGAAGGCAAGGGCCACCAGGTAGGGCACCAGCCCAACGGCGGGGGCCAGCCGGAAGACCGCCGCGTCGGCTCGCGCCGGTACGACGTCCTCCTTCTGGGCGAACTTGACCCCGTCGGCGATCAACTGGGCCCAGCCGTGGAATCGGCCGGCGTACATCGGCCCCACCCGGCCCTGCATGTGCGCCATGACCTTGTGCTCGGCCTGCCCAATGGCCATCGGCAGGAGCAAGAACACCCCGACCACGACCACGACGCGGACGACGACCTCGAGCACACCGATCACGATGCGTCCTCCGGCGCGGGCGGCGCCTCGGGTTCGCCGGGCGCGCGCGGGCCCCAGGACGGGTCGGGCACGCCGGGCGGGAGCATCCGGCGCCGCGAGGGCGCCGCCTTCCCCTCGCCACCCTCACCGGGCTCCTTCGCGCCCGGCCAGGGCTTCGCGGCCCGTGCGGCGAGCACGAACTCCTTTCGCAGCGGGTGTCCCTCGAACCCCTCGGGAAGGAGCAGCGGGTCGAGCGCGGGGTGGCCGTCGAAGTCGACGCCGAACATCTCGTGCGTCTCGCGTTCGTGCCAGGCCGCGCCGCGGTAGACGGCGGTGGCAGACGCCAGCCGGGCGGCCTCACGCCGGACTCGGGTTCGCACCAATAGATGCAACAGCGGACGCCGGGACAGGTCGGCGACGTGCACGACCACCGAGAACCCCTCATCGAGTTCGTCGACGGCGGAGAGCCAGTCGAAGAACGTCAGCCCGGCTTCGTGTGCCGCGCGCAACGTCGGCAGCCATTGCTCGGCGGCGACGTCGAAGACCGGAACGCCGAAAGCGTCGCCGACCTCGGCGCCTTCCCCAGCCGCCTTTGCCAGGTGAACGGCCCAGTCGTCGGCCTCCGGCGATGCAGCGCGCTCGGTCACGGCCGGTTACGTTCGGCGGCCGCCGGCGACACCAGCGGACGGGTCAGCTCGGTGGCGGACGCTCCGCGACGGACCGCGGCGGGACCGGCATAGCGCTCGGCGAGGTTCTCGCCCGCGATCTTCTCCTGCAATTTGAGGATGCCCTGGAGCAACGCCTCCGGGCGCGGTGGACAGCCGGGCACGTACACGTCGACCGGCACGACCTGGTCGACTCCCTTGGTCACGGAGTAGGAGTCCCAATACGGCCCGCCGGAGTTGGAGCAAGCCCCGAACGAGATCACGTACTTGGGCTCGGGCATCTGCTCGTACAGCCGGCGGACAGCGGGCGCCATCTTGTCGGTGACCGTGCCCGACACGACCATCAGGTCGGCCTGCCGGGGCCCCGGAGCGAACGGGATCACGCCGAGCCGGATGAAGTCGTGGCGTGCCATAGAGGCGGCGATGAACTCGATGGCACAGCACGCAAGCCCGAAGTTGAAGACCCACAGCGAGTAGCGCCGCCCCCAGTTCAGCACCACGCGCACCGGATCGGGCACCAGCCGCTGCGCCGCACCGACCTGCCCGTCCGGCGGGCCGTGGCCGGGCAGTCCGAGGTCCGTCACTGCCACGTCAGCACACCTCGCCGCACCGCGTACAAGATCCCGGTGGCGAGTAGCCCGAGAAAGATGACCATCTCGACAAAGGTCGTCATGCCGAAGCCCGAGGCGGCGAAGACCGTCGCCCAGGGGAACAGGTAGACCGCGTCGACGGCGAACACGACGTAGAGGAACGCGTAGATGTAGTACCGCACGTGCGTGTGTGCCCACCCCTCGCCGACCGGGTCGACGCCGGACTCGTAGGTGAGCAGCTTCTCGGCGGTGGGGCGAGACGGTGCGAGCAACCGGTTGGCGCCGTAGGCCACCGCGACGAACGCGGCACCGGCCAGTGAGACGGCCACGACGACGACGTACGGCGACAGGTACGTGTCCACCGGCACCTCCTCCGGCGCTCACAGGTACGTCGAACGCTCAGCACCAACCTACGCGCCGATCAGCCCACGCCCGAGCCTAGCTGCGCCCGGCCCGCAAGCGAGTTCCTCGTAGCCGGCCTCGGGCATGTTGCATCATGTAGGATCTCGTACAGGAAGGACACGGCAGCCATGGCCATCGTGACGTCGAGCGGAGTCCGCCGGATTTCTCCACAGGTAGGCAGGGTGCACGAGAACGGTCGCAGCAAGACGTAGCATGAGTGGGTAGGTATGCACGTGCAGGCGCACGGCGTTCGGGGTGCGCCTTCGGACATGCCACCTTGGGAGGCGTCGACACACGGTGACCGTCAAGCAGGTCCGGGAGATCGACCGTGTGATCATCCGGTTCGCCGGCGACTCCGGCGACGGGATGCAGCTCACCGGAGACAGATTCACCGCCGAGACCGCGTCGTTCGGCAACGACCTGTCCACGCTGCCGAACTTCCCGGCCGAGATCCGCGCGCCGGCCGGCACCCTTCCGGGGGTGTCGAGCTTCCAGCTCCATTTCGCCGACCACGACATCCTCACGCCTGGTGACGCGCCGAACGTTCTCGTGGCCATGAACCCCGCGGCACTGAAGGCCAACGTAACCGACCTGCCGCACGGTGCGACGATCATCGTCGACAAGTCCGACTTCACGGCGCGGGCCTTGAAGAAGGTCGGCTACGACGCCAACCCGCTCGAAGACGGCAGCTTGGCCGCCTACCAGGTCCACGCCCTCGACCTGACCGGCATGACCATGGAGGCGCTCAAGGAGTTCGAGCTCACCCGTAAGGAAGCCGGCCGCTCGAAGAACATGTTCGCACTCGGCCTGCTGTCGTGGATGTACGGGCGGCCGGTCGAGGGCACGCTGGCCTTCCTGGAGCGGAAGTTCGCAAAGCACGCGGCGATCCGAGACGCGAACATCGCCGCGCTGAAGGCCGGATGGAACTACGGCGAGACCACCGAGGACTTCGCCGTTTCGTACGAGGTCAAGCCCGCGCCACTGCCACCGGGCCGGTACCGCAACATCACCGGCAACCTGGCGCTCGCGTACGGGCTGATCACGGCCTCGCAGCGAAGCGGGCTGCCGTTGTTCCTCGGCTCGTACCCGATTACACCGGCGTCGGACATCCTGCACGAGCTCTCGAAGCACAAGCGGTTCGGCGTGCGGACGTTCCAGGCCGAGGACGAGATCGCCGGCATCGGAGCGGCGCTCGGGGCCGCGTTCGGTGGGGCGCTCGGTGTGACGACGACCTCCGGGCCGGGTGTCGCCCTGAAGTCGGAGACGATCGGGCTGGCCGTGTCACTCGAGCTGCCGCTGATCGTCTGCGACATCCAGCGCGGTGGCCCGTCGACAGGCCTGCCCACCAAGACCGAGCAGGCCGACCTCCTGCAGGCCATGTTCGGGCGCAACGGCGAGGCACCGGTGCCGATCGTCGCCCCGTCGTCTCCCGGCGACTGCTTCTACGCGGCGCTCGAGGCGGCCCGGATCGCGCTGACGTACCGCACGCCGGTCCTGCTGCTCTCCGACGGCTACCTCGCAAACGGCGCCGAGCCCTGGCACATCCCCGACCTCGACGCGCTGCCCGACCTGCGCGTCGAGTTCGCCACCGCGCTGAACCACGGCGACAACGGCTCCGGCGCGTTCTGGCCGTACCTTCGCGATCCGCAGACGCTGGCCCGGCCCTGGGCCGTGCCCGGCACGCCCGGCCTCGAACACCGCATTGGTGGGATCGAGAAGGCCGACGGTAGCGGCAACATCTCCTACGACCCGGACAACCACGATCGGATGGTTCGGCTCCGCCAGGCGAAGGTGGACGGCATTGCCGGGATCGCGCCGCTGTCGGTCGATGACCCGTCCGGAGAGGCGAGGCTGCTGGTCCTGGGCTGGGGATCGACGTACGGGCCGATCGGAGCGGCCGTGCGCCGGGTGCGCGCCGCGGGCCACGCGGTCGCTCAGGCTCACCTGCGCCACCTGAACCCGTTCCCGTCCAACACCGGCGAGGTGCTGCGCTCGTACGACCGGGTGCTCCTGCCGGAGATGAACCTCGGCCAGCTCGCGCTGTTGCTCCGCGGCAAGTACCTCGTCGACGTCATGGGTTACAACCGGGTGCGCGGGCTGCCGTTCAAGGCCGAGGAACTCGCCGACGTCATCGAGAAGGCGATCACTGATGTCTGAGACCACCGTCGACGTCGGCCTGCCAGCAGGCCTGCGCGGCGTTCCCACCACCGACGTACCGGAGACCAAGAAGACGTTCACCAGCGACCAGGAGGTCCGCTGGTGCCCAGGCTGCGGTGACTACGCCATCCTGGCCGTCGTCCAGGGATTCCTGCCCGACCTCGGGCTGCGGCGCGAGAACATCGTGTTCGTGTCCGGGATCGGATGCTCGTCGCGGTTCCCGTACTACCTCGACACCTACGGTATGCACTCGATCCACGGGCGGGCACCGGCTATCGCGACCGGTCTGGCGTCCTCGAGGCCCGACCTGTCGGTCTGGGTCGTCACCGGGGACGGCGACGCGCTCTCCATCGGCGGCAACCACCTCATCCATGCCCTACGCCGCAACGTGAACCTGACGATCTTGCTGTTCAACAACCGTATCTACGGGCTGACCAAGGGCCAGTACTCGCCGACCTCCGAGCTCGGCAAGATCACCAAGTCCACCCCGATGGGCTCGCTCGATGCGCCCTTCAACCCGGTGTCGCTCGCCCTGGGCGCCGAGGCCACCTTCGTCGCCCGCACCATCGACTCCGACCGAGGTCACCTGACGTCGGTTCTGCGCGCGGCGGCTGCGCATCGCGGCACGTCGCTGGTCGAGATCTACCAGAACTGCAACATCTTCAACGATGGCGCGTTCGACCTGCTGAAGAGTCCCGACACACGCGACGACGTCCTGATCCGGCTCGAGCACGGGCAGCCGGTCCGGTTCGGTGCGGACCTGGACAAGGGGATCCGCTATACGTCCGCGGGCTCGCTGGAGGAATGCGCCGGCGACGACCCCGATGTGATCGTCCACGATGCTCACGCCGCCGACCCGTCGCAGGCGTTCGCGTTGTCCCGACTGGCGGATCCGGGATCCCTGGCCCGTTCCCCGATCGGCGTTTTCCGGCAGGTCGAGCGCCCGACGTACGGCGACCTGATGTCCGCCCAACTCGACCTCGACGTCGAGAAGCGCGGCCCCGGTGACCTCGCGGGGCTCCTCGCCGGGCCCGACCCCTGGACTGTCGAGTAGGCGGCGGTCCGTCCCTCCGTCCGTCGTGACCCAACCGGTCGGGAAGGTAGCCAGCTGACACCTCGGGACTCCGGCCGAGCATTGGCCGTCCCCCGGGGTTTGATCACGTAAACCATGCTGAGCGTTGCTTCACCAGGTGGAGAAGCCTCGTGAAGCGCTGCCCAGGGTGGTTTACGTGATCAACCCGGCCGGCGCGCGTGTCAGTTCACCTGGTAATCGGGTGCCTCGCCCGTGAGGACTTGACGACCTGGGTGGCTGCCTTGGTCTGTGACTCGGTGAGCGCCGCCTCGGAGTAGAAGGCCGAGTGCGGCGTCGCCAGCAGGCCGGGCATGCCGTGCAGCCGTGCCGGATCCAGCGGCTCGT
>JBKPCP010000049.1:0-28819 GCA_046727475.1 Actinomycetota bacterium
GCGACACGGTGAGGGGTCTGCTCACCGACCTCGTGCGCCGCGCCTTCGACGTTCTCGGATGACCAGGTCCAGATGGCGCCGGCGGGGTGCAACCCGCCGGCGCCCGGCCCGTGGCGACCCGAGCCCCGGCGCCGTCACCGCCGAGGTGGCGGCCGCGCTGCCTGCCCTGGTCGTTGTAGTGATCGCCGCCGTCTGGGTGGTCTCGATCGCCCTCGTGCAGCTGCGCTGTGCCGATGCGGCCCGGGAGGCCGCCCGCGCGGCCGCCCGCGGGGACGAGTCGTCGGTCGTCGTCGATGTCGCAAAGGCCATCGCATCCGAAGATGCGCGGGTAAGGGTCCGCGTCGACGGCGATCTGGTCACGGTCGAGGTCTCCGCACGCATTCCAGTCCCGATCCCGTTCGGCGACGGGCTCCCAGCACCGACGGTCCGCGCGACCGCGGCCGCCCTGATGGAGCAGCCGTGAGCCCGCGGCCGGCGCACGGCCGACGATCGTGTGAGGCCACGCACGAGCGGGGCGCGGGCTCGATCCTCGTCCTCTGCGGCGTCATGGTCGTGCTCGTCGCGTTGCTCACGGCGACGGCGTTGGGCGGCGGGATCCTGGCTCGGCACCGAGCGGCGGCGGCGGCCGACCTGGCCGCGTTGGCCGCGGCCGAGGAGCTCAGGCTGGGCACTGGCTCCGAGTGCGCCGAGGCACGGGCCGTCGCGGAGACCAATGGTGGCGTTCTGCAGTCATGCCAAGTGGAGGGCTCGTTGGTCGAGGTTGCCGTCACGGCACCGGTGGTCGGACCGTCGGCGTGGCTCGCCGATCCGGTGCGACGTGCCCGGGCCGGTCCCGACCCGAACACGTTCGGCGGCCGCCGGACCGTGCCGGGCGGCGCAACCGGCATGGCCGAGGACGTCATCGTTTCCGGCTGGGCGGTGCCGCTCGCCGGCGACTACCGGATCACCGCCGGATTCGGCGAGTCGGGGCCGGCGTGGTCGAGTGGTCGCCACACCGGACTCGACTTCGCTGCGCCGGCCGGCACGCCGGTGCGGTCGGCGGCGGATGGTCGCGTCCGCGAGGCCGGCACCGACGGACGATACGGAAACCTGGTCAAGGTCGACCATGGTGGTGTCGTGACCTACTACGCGCACCTGTCGCGTATCGCGGTCCGTGCCGGTGACGTGGTCGGTCAGGGGCAGCAGCTCGGCACCGTCGGCTCCACCGGTAACGCAACGGGACCTCATCTGCACTTCGAGGTGCGCATCGGCGGTGTAGCGCGCGATCCCGCGGCTCTCCTGGGTCTCTCGGTCCCTGGAAGCTGACGGACCTCAGACCTCCGGAGTCCCCTGCGTGGCAACGGCCCGGATCCGGGTGGCTCCGACGCAGGCGACGACCACGCACCCGATCGCGACCCACTCCCTTGCCCGGAGGATCTCACCTACCACGACGACGCCGACCATCGCTGCCACGGCGGGCTCGAGGCTCATCAGGATGCCGAACAGCTTCGCCGACATCCGTCGCAGCGCCTCCAACTCCAGCGTGTAGGGGATCACCGAGGAGAGCAGGCCGATACCCGCACCGAGTGCGAGCAGTTCGGGCCGCAAGAGGTCGGCGCCGCCGGACGCCACTCCGAGTGGCAGCACTAGCAGGGCGCCCACCGTGCTCGCGACCGCCAGACCGGACGCGCCACGAAGGCGCCGCCCGGTTGCCACGCTCAGCAGGATGTACGCGGCCCAAGCCAAAGCGGACAGCAAGGCGAATGCCACTCCCGCGGCCGTCACAGTGCCCGAGCCACCGCGGGTGAGCAGCACGACCCCACTGGCCGCGAGCAGCACCCAGACCACGTCGAGCCGCCGCCGGGAGTAGGCAACCGCGACGCCGAGCGGGCCCAGGAACTCGATGGTGACGGCGATCCCAAGCGGGATCCGGGCGAACGACTCGTAAATCGAGACGTTCATCGTGGCCAGTGTCAGCCCGAACCCGGCGGCGACCGCCCAGTCCCTGCCGGACCAGTGTCGAGCGCCGGTGAGGAGTTTTCGGGACACGACCATGAGGACGATGGCCGATGTCGCGAGGCGAAGGGTGACGACGGCGCTCGGCGGCAACTCCTCGAAGAGGTTCTTGGCGAACCCGGCGCCGAGCTGCAGGGAGACGATGCCGAGCAGGACCAGGCCGGGCGGCGGAACGGAATCGAGCCGGGTCATCCGCCCGTTACCTCGTGTCGCACTCCTACGACCGCGTCGCGTCGAGCAGCCGCAAGACCCGCGCTCGGCCGACGCGCTGACCGAGCTCGGATCGGATTGCGACTGGGCGCCCTACCGGCGCACGGCCTACTCGCGGCGGCGTTCGGGTGACAGTTCCGCCCGGTCCGTGACTTCAGTCTCCGGCTCGGATCGGTCGCGCCGGATGTACGCGTCGTCCTCGTCCGGGTCGACGATTCGGCTCTCCGGGGCCGTGTCGGGGGCGGGCGTTCGCTGGGCCTGCCGGCGCAGCTCGCGAACCTCCTGCCGGCGCTGCCAGGATCGGCGCATCGCGATCCGCAGGAGCACGATGGAGGCCAAGGCGAGCAGGCCGGTGAGGACTCCCGCCAGGAAGATCTCGATGACGGTCGTGTCGATGTTCGTGCCGAAGATGTCCACGCTCACGGCGTCGGCATCGGCCGTCACAGCGGCGACGACGGCGAAGATCACAAGGGCGAGGAAAATGAGGGCGATCACGGTCATGGCGGTCTCCTCCGCACACGCTTCATCGGCCGACCGGTTCGGCGGGCGCACGGGCGAGCACCGCGTCCAGGAGCCGCACCGCTCCGATCTTGTCCAGGGGATGGTTACCATTCCCGCATTTCGGCGACTGTACGCATGACGGGCATCCCTCATCGCACGGACAAGCCGCGATCGCCTCTCGTGTAGCGCGCAACCACGAGGCAGCCGCCTCGTATCCACGTTCGGCGAAGCCGGCACCGCCCGGGTGGCCGTCGTGGACGAATATGGTCAGCAGTTCCGTGTCCGGGTGCCGCGCCGTCGACATTCCGCCGACGTCCCAGCGGTCGCAAGTGGCAACCAGGGGCAGCATCCCGATGGCGGCGTGCTCGGCCGCATGAGCGGCTCCGGGCGCGTCCATCTCCGCGATGCCGGCGTCCCGCAACTGCGAGTCCGGAAGAGTCCACCACACCGCCCGGGTTCGCAGCAGGCGCGCCGGAAGGTCCAACGGCTCCTCGCCGAGGACCTCGCCCGTGCCGAACCGGCGCTTGAGATACGACACCACTCGGCTGGTCACCTCGACACTGCCGAACACCAGCCGGGCGTCGCCCCACCTGACGGAACGGTCTTCGTCGAGCACCCGCAGGGCGGTGACGTCCCGAGCGGTGGTCGTGTGGTCGGGCTGTTCAGCCCGGACGACGGCAACGCCCTCGTCGAGATCGAGAGTCTCGACCACGTAGGTCTCTCCTTGATGGACGTAGACGGCGCCGGCATGCACGGTCGCGTGTGCTCGGGCCGGGTCGACCGTGCCGAGCAGCCGGCCGGTCGCACCCTCGACCAGGCGGATCAGCGATCCCCCCGTTCCGCGAAGGTCGACCAGGTCCGCCGCGCGGTCGTGCCGGGTCCAGTACCACCCCGACTCGCGCCGTCGAAGCAGCCGGCGCTCGGTCAGAGAGTCGAGCACCTGAGGGGACGACGGCCCGAACAGCGCGACGTCGTCCTGAGTCAGGGGTGCCTCCGCCGCTGCGGCACACAGGTGTGGTGCGAGGACGTAGGGGTTGTCCGGGTCGAGGACGGTCGCCTCGACCGGGCGACCGAAGATCGCATCCGGATTGTTGACGATGTAGGTGTCCAGCGGGTCATCACGGGCAACCAGGACGGCGAGCGCGCCCTGACCGGCCCGGCCCGCACGGCCGGCCTGTTGCCACAACGAGGCGCGGGTGCCGGGCCATCCGGCCATGAGCACGGCGTCGAGATGGGCCACGTCCACACCGAGTTCGAGGGCGTTCGTGGCGGCCACCCCGCGCAGCGTTCCGGATTGGAGCTTCGCCTCCAGGGTGCGGCGTTCGTGCGGCAGGTATCCAGCCCGGTAGGCCGCCACCTGATCCGCCAGCGACGGTTCGACAGGACCCAGCGCGGACCGGGTCAGCGTCGCGACTGTCTCGGCGGCCCGCCGGGATCGGACGAACGCCACGGTCCGGGCGCCGGCGGCGACCAGGTCGCCGAGCAGGTCGGCCGTTTCGGCGAGCGTGCTCCTCCGCAACGGAGCGCCGTTCTCGCCGCGGCCGTCCAGTTCGCCGCCGTCGGCGCCTCGAGTCGCGGCGGAGCGGCGGCGGCTACCCAGCAGCGGAGGCTCCCACAAAGCGAAGGCCGTCTCCCCGCGCGGCGACTGGTCGTTGGTCACGGCGACGACTGGGGTGCCGACCAGCCGACCGGCACTGATCTCCGGTGTCGCGGTCGTCGCCGAGGCGAGGATGAAGACGGGTTCCGAGCCGTGCGTCGCGCAGATCCGGCGAAGTCGTCGGAGCACCTGCGCGACGTGGGAGCCGAACACTCCGCGATAACCGTGGCACTCGTCGACGACGACGAAGCGCAACGCACGCAGGAACGCGGCCCAACGGTGATGTCCCGGCAGGATCGAACGGTGCAGCATGTCCGGATTGGACAACAGGTAGCTGGCGTGCGCCCGCGCGACATCGCGCGCCTCGATCGGGGTGTCGCCGTCGTACTGCGCGGCGATGACCTCAGGCGCGGACAGCGCCTCGAGCGCCCGCAGCTGGTCGGCGGCCAGCGCCTTCGTCGGTGACAGGTACAGGGTCCGGGCCGCACTCTGCCGGGCGGCGGTCAGCGCGGGAAGTAAGTAGGCCAACGACTTGCCGGACGCCGTCCCGGTGGCGACGACGACGGAGCGGCCGGCCCAGGCGTGTGCTGCGGCCTCGACCTGATGCGACCACGGAGCGGCGATGCCAACGGTCGCGAAGCACGCGCGAAGCTCGGTGTCCACCCAGTCCGGCCAGTCGACCGCCCGTCCTGAACGCGCCGGTACGACCTCGACGTGCCTGACCCGGTCGGCTCGACCGGGTGCGGCGGTGAGCGTCGCGAGAAGGTCACCGGGCGGGGACACTCGGAAAGTCTCGCAAACCCGCGGGAAGTGCCGGGACGGTGCGAAGCGGGATCGGGGATGCGGAGAGGTGGAGACCGACCGACGAACCCGTGATTGAATGCCCCGAGCCCACCAAACGTGTCGGGAGGCCCGAGTGGACCTGTCCTTGTCGACCCGCGCAGAGCGCGGTCGGACCGTCGTCGAGGTCACCGGCGAGATCGACGTCTACACGGCGCCAAAGTTGCGCGAGCAGCTCGCCGAGCTGGTCGACTCGGGCCGCCACGACATCGTGGTCGACATGCAGGGTGTGGAGTTCCTCGACTCCACCGGCCTCGGCGTACTGGTCGGAGGTCTGAAGCGGGTCAAGCAGCACGACGGCTCGATGAACCTGGTGTGCACCCAAGAACGGATCCTCAAGATCTTCCGCATCACCGGGCTGACCAAGGTGTTTCCGATCCACGACTCCGTCGCCGCTGCGGTCGCTTCCGACAGCTGAGCGTTCCGACCGTGTCCGTTGTCGAACTCAGCTTCATGGCCCGGCCGGCGCATGTCCGGACCGCGCGCCAGGTCGCCGTCGCGTTGGCACGGCGTTCGAGGATCCCCGACGACGTGCTCGACGAGGTGCGCCTCGCCGTCAGTGAGGCATGCGGGCTCGTTGTGTCGCTGCAGCGGCAGGAACGGCCCGACGACCCGGTGGTCCTCCGCTTCGAGGACGGTGCGGGATTCGCGGTCGACGTCCGGGCCACGGCACCGCTGGAGAGCGCCAAGGGCGCCGTGGCGCTCAAGATCCTGACCGACGCGATCCTGCCCACTCTCGACACCGCCGAGCTTCCGGTCGGCGCTGCCCTCGCCGTGCTGGCAGAGCTTGCCCCGCGCTTGGAGGTGACGACGTCCGAGCAGGGCGTTCAGCTCGTGCTGGGCTGGCCACCGGCCGGCCCGGTCTGACCCAAAGGCCGGTTCGGAGGCTGTCGCTTTGTCGGCGCCGACTGCCGCGGGCAGCGGAACCTGCCGTCGGTAGCCGGTGACATAACGTCGGCCCGCTTTGCGTAGACTCCGGCCCCAGTCGGCCGATCACCAGCACGTCGTTCGGCCCCGGATCGACAACCACGGTCCCGAACCCGCCGCGCTCGCCGCCTGCGGGCACGGGTCATTTGGGAGCCGGCCCAGACCTCGGGCCACGTCAAGGAGGACGAATGACCGGGCTCATCCGGGCTCAAGAGGACGGGTCGACGATCTCGCTCTCGGGCAGCAACCTCTCTTACGTCGTCGTCGTAGCGCTGGTCGCGATCGCGGCGCTGGTGATGGCGGCGCTGTTCCGCCGGGAGGTGCTCGCCGCGAGCGAGGGCACCGAGAAGATGAAGACGATTGCGCTGGCCATCCAGGAGGGCGCGGCCGCCTACCTGAACCGGCAGTTCAGGACGCTTGCCATTTTCGTGGTGCTGGTCTTCGGGCTGTTGTTCCTGCTGCCCGGCGACGTCGGAGTGCGATTCGGACGCTCCCTGTTCTTCATCGTCGGCGCGGTGTTCTCTGCGGCCATCGGCTATTTCGGCATGTGGCTCGCCGTCCGCGCGAACGTTCGGGTCGCTGCAGCGGCCCGTGACGAGGGGCGAGATCCGGCCATGCGGGTGGCCTTCCGCACGGGTGGCGTGGTCGGTATGGCCACGGTCGGGCTCGGTCTGCTCGGGGCCGCGACGGTCGTGTTGATCTACAAGGGTGACGCGCCGTCGGTGCTCGAGGGCTTCGGCTTCGGTGCCGCCCTGCTGGCCATGTTCATGCGGGTCGGCGGCGGCATCTTCACCAAGGCGGCCGACGTCGGCGCCGACCTGGTGGGCAAGATCGAGGTCGGCATCCCCGAGGACGACCCACGCAATGCGGCGACCATCGCCGACAACGTGGGCGACAACGTCGGCGACTGCGCCGGCATGGCGGCCGACCTGTTCGAGTCCTACGCCGTGATGCTGGTCGCTGCGCTGATCTTGGGCAGTGCGGCCTTCGGATCCGAGGGCCTGGTGTTCCCTCTCGTCGTGCCCGCGATCGGCGCACTGACGGCCGTGATGGGGATCTTCCTGACCCGCCCACGCCCGAGCGAGAACGGCCTGCGCACTATCAACCGGAGCTTCTACGCCTCGGCTGCTGTGTCAGCAGTGCTCTGCGCGCTCGCGGCGTACGCGTACTTGCCGGGCACGTTCCTCGAGCTCGAGGGAGGCATCGATCACGACGGCGATCCGCAGGCCCTGGCCGCAACTGCCGTGATCATCGGCATCGTGTTGGCCGGGATCATCCTCTGGTTGACCGGCTACTTCACCGGCACCGACAGGCGTCCGGTCCGCGACATCGGCCGGACGTCACTCACCGGTCCGGCAACCGTCATCCTCGCCGGGATCGCGATCGGCCTCGAGTCGGCGGTCTACACCGCGCTCATCATCGGTGCGGCCGTATACGGCGCCTTCCTGCTCGGCGGCGGCTCGATCGTGCTGTCACTCTTCCTGGTCGCCCTGGCCGGCACGGGCCTGCTGACAACGGTGGGCGTGATCGTGGCGATGGACACGTTCGGGCCGGTGAGCGACAACGCGCAAGGCATCGCCGAGATGTCCGGCGACGTCCACGGCGAGGGCTCCCAGATCCTCACCGAGCTCGACGCCGTGGGCAACACCACGAAGGCGATCACCAAGGGGATCGCGATCGCGACCGCGGTCCTTGCGGCGTCTGCGCTGTTCGGCTCGTACAACGAGGCGGTGAGAACGGCCCTGGCGGAGGCTGGAACGTCATTGGACGATGCCGGTACTGCATTCCAGCGACTGGTCGATGCGCCGAACGTCCTGGTAGGCGTGCTGATCGGCGCGGCAGTGGTCTTCCTCTTCTCGGGCCTGGCCATCAGCGCCGTGGGACGGGCCGCCGGCGCCGTCGTCTTCGAGGTACGCCGACAGTTCCGCGAGATCCCGGGGATCATGGAGGGAACTACCAAGCCCGAGTACGGCAAGGTCGTCGACATCGTCACCCGCGACTCGCTGCGCGAGCTCGCGACCCCCGGCCTACTCGCCGCTCTGGCGCCGATCGCCGTAGGCTTCGGGCTCGGCGTCGGGCCGCTGGCCGGCTATCTCGGCGGCGCGATCGCGACCGGCACTCTGATGGCGGTGTTCCTCGCCAACTCCGGTGGCGCATGGGACAACGCCAAAAAGCTGGTCGAGGACGGCCACCACGGCGGGAAGGGTTCCCCCGCACACGAGGCGACGATCATCGGGGACACCGTCGGCGACCCGTTCAAGGACACGGCCGGACCGGCGATCAACCCGCTGATCAAGGTCATGAACCTGGTCTCGGTGCTGGTGGCACCCGCGATCGTGACGATGTCCGTGGGCGAGGACGCCAACGACGGTCTGCGGATCACGATCGCGACCGTTGCTGCGTTGATCATCGTCGTCGCAGTGTGGGTAGCGAAGCGCCGCCCTGTCGCCATCGACTCCGGCGACTCGGAGAGCGAACCCGCCCGGCTCACCGCGTAGCCCTCCGTTCGGGCGCATCGGGCCCATGGGCAGGGCGTCCGGCCAGCCGACCGGAGAGCGCCTGAACCATACGATGCGATCAGGCGTGCACACCTAACGGAGGTGGCGATGGCCGACCCGACCGGCGACGCGGAGCAGCCCAAGCGGCTCGGACGCCGGCAGGTCCTCGGCATGATCGGGGCCGTGACCGGCGTGGCGCTGGTCGGCGCGTGCAGTGACGACCAGCCGAGCGGCTCCGCGTCGCCGGCCGCGACGGAGCCTCCGAGCCGACCGCCCACGCGTACGGCGACACCTACCCCGTCCCCGACGCCTACGCCGACTCCGGTCGCGTTCGACACCTCGGCGGCGTACGCGGTCGTCGAGCACCTGGCCGGCCAGGTAGGCCCACGCGAGGCTGCGTCGGCTGCCTTCGACGAGGCAGCGGCCTTTGTGCAAGCGCGGTTCGAGGCACTGGGCTACACCGTGGTCCAAACCGACGTGGCCGTGCCGGCGGGTGATTCCTGGGGGGTCCCGGTCGGGTCGGGGACGTCGCAGAACGTAATCGCGGATCGGCCCGGCTTCGCCGCCGCCGCGCCGCACGTCATCATCGGTGCTCACCTCGACACCGTCGCAGCCGCCCCGGGCGCCGAGGACAACGCTTCGGGTATCGGGGTGATGCTCGACCTGGCCAGGATGGCGGCCGCGGAGCCGCCCGGGCTTCCGGTGCGCTTCATCGCCTTCGGCGCCGAGGAGCCCCGCGGCCGTGGCGACTCGATGCACCATTTCGGTTCGCAGGCGTATGTCCGCGAGCTTCCGGCCGCACAGCGGTCAGCGGTCGTCGCGATGGTCTCGCTCGACCGAGTGGGAGTTGCGGCGGCGAGCGTGCCTCTCGCAACCGGAGGCACCGGGACCACGCAGGTCATGGACGCCCTGTCGGCGGCCTCCGACCAGGCTGGCGTCCCCTCCGAGCGTTCACAGGACAACCGGGCGAGCGATCACTGGTCGTTCGAGAAGGCCGGCATCCCGTCGGCACGGGTCGGCAGCGTTCCCTACCCGGGGTACCACTCGGCTGGTGACGTGCCCGGCGTCGTCGACCCGGCCCAGCTAGGCCGGGTCGGCGTCGTGATGTGGACGTGGCTCACCAGCTTGTGACGAGGGGGCGGTCGCCGGGCGGCGCGGGCACAGGCATGCGAATGCAGGCCGACGCGCCGAGCACGAGCACAGCGCCGATGACCACGTAGGCCGTCAGGAACGACACGTGTTGAGCCAGCGGACCGAGGGTGAGGCCGGCAGTCACGCCGGACAACTGAAGAGTCAGGGACTGGACCGACAGGATCGTCGCGCGATGCTCGGCACCGACCGACCGGTGCGTGATGTCCGCGGACAGCGGCCCACTGACGCCGAGCAACAGGTAGAGCACGACGTATGCGCCGGCGGCGACGGCGAAGGACGGTGCCGCGAGCCCCACCACTGCGACGCCAGCGCATAACCGCGCGGCCATGATCCCCCGTGCGGATGAGCGCAGGAGCCGCGCGATGCCCGGCGCGAGCGACGAGCCGGCTGCCGTGCCGAGGAAGGCCAGCGTGACCAGGACGGAGAACGGGCCGGCCGCGGCGTCCTCGCCGCCGAGCAGGTGGGCGAACGAGACCGGTGCGATGAGCTCCACGCTGCCCAGCGTCACGCCCAGGCACACGGTGAGGATGATTACCCGGCGCAAGGCACCCCGCCGTGCGACCAGTGCCACGCCGGTGCGGATGGTCCTCGGCACGTCGGTGAGGACGCTGCGCAAGGCAGGTCGACGGCTGCGGGCGGGCTCGTGGACCCAGCGCAGGAGCGCGATCGAGTGCACGAGGCAGAGGCCTGCGCTCGCCAGGAACGGCACCGACAGGCTGAGCACGGTCGCTCCGCTCGGGTCCAGGGGCGCGACCGTCACCAGGGCTCCCCCGGCGAGGGCTCCGATCCCCAGCGCTCCCGCCTCGACCGCGTCGGCTCGAGCGAGGCCCGGCTTGAGATCGGTGTCCCGGTCCACGGCGTGGACGGCATCGACGTACCACGCGTGCAGAGGGCCGCTGTCGAGCGCCCGGCCGAGGCCACCGACCACCGCCCCGAGCGCGAGCACCGGAAGGCTCTGGCCGAGTCCCAGCAGCACGCTCTGTCCGGCGAACAGGAGCGATGCCGCCACCAATACCGGGCGCCTGCCGATCACGTCGGCCAGCCCGCCGGTGGGCAGCTCGAACAGGGCGGTGGTGATGCTGTAGGCGGACATCAGTACGGCGATGGTCGTGAGGTCCAGGCCGCGGGCGCGCAACAGGAGCACCAACACGGGGACGACCAGCCCGACGGGGAACCACCGCAGCGCGGCGAGGACCAGGAAATGGCGGCGTACCCGGACCAGATCGGTACTGCTCACCGCCTGCTCCGTGCTCTCACAGCACGACGTCCTTGGTCGGGAACGCGTGCAGGTAGACGACGACCCGCTCCGCCTCCGGGTCGTCAGGGGGGCGTTGCTGGTCGGCGTACCGCGAGACCAACTCCCACATCTGCCTGCCAAGCGACGCGAGATCCTCGGGACGCAGGCGCAACACCAGGTCGGAGTCCTGCGCGGCCGAGACCCACGGCCGCGGCCAGTCCTTTCGTTCGGCGTACCACCGCTGGAGCTGGTCCAAGATCCAGCCGACGCGCTCCCTGGCCAGCACCTGAAGTGCCGAGCACCCGGCCGGATCTCCGACGAAATCCGCGGTTTCCCACGAGGTGAGCTCGTGTGACGCCCGCCAACGGCGTTCCCGCCGTGACGGCTGCTCGCCGTCGTCCTCCACGAACCCGTACCGGGCGAGCTGGCGCAGGTGGTACGACGTCGCACCGCTCGACTCGTCGAACCGACGCGCGAGCTCGGAGGCCGTCGCAGGGCCGTCGATGCGTAGTGCGCCGAGCAGCCGGTTCCGCAGCGGATGGACGAACGCACGGAGCGTCTCGAGGTCCTCTACTTGCTTCCTGTTCAGCGGCATGTGGACCAGCCTAGACCGCAAAGAGAATTTTGCAAAGTATGCTTTGCGGTCGTGTTGGTGGCCCGAGCCGGAAGAGACGTCGTATACCGTGCGTTGTCCGGTCCGAGTTGACAGCAGCTACGGTGCTCACCGCACACTCGCCGTCGGACATCACGAAGGAGCAAACCCCGTTGGCCCGTACGAGCAATGACGTCCCGCGCCGTCTGGTCATCGTCGAGTCGCCCGCCAAGGCGAAGACGATCGCCGGCTATCTCGGCCGCGGCTACGTCGTCGAGTCCTCGTTCGGGCACATCCGTGACCTGCCCTCGAAGAAGACCGACGTGCCGCCCGCGCAGCGGCAGCGGTTCGGCGACCCGATCGGTGTCGACGTCGAGGGCGGATTCGAGCCGCTGTACATCGTGCCGGCGGGCCGGGCCAAGGACCAGGTGCGAAAGCTCAGGGCGGCATTGAAGGACGCCGACGAGTTGCTGCTCGCTACCGACGAGGACCGTGAGGGCGAGGCGATCGCCTGGCACCTGCGCGAGGAGCTGCGTCCCAAGGTGCCAGTGCGGCGCATGGTCTTCCACGAGATCACCCGCGACGCGATCCAGTCCGCCGTCCAGAGCCCACGCGAGATCGACGAGGACCTCGTCGATGCACAGGAGACGCGCCGCATCGTCGACCGCCTCTACGGATACGAGGTCTCGCCGGTCCTGTGGCGGAAGGTCATGCAGGGCCTGTCAGCCGGCCGGGTGCAGAGCGTCGCCACCCGGCTGGTCGTCGACCGCGAGCGTGAGCGGATGGCGTTCCGCGCGGCGCAATACTGGGATCTCATCGCGACGCTCGACACCGGCACCTCCGACGATCCGCACGCGTTCGAAGCCCGCCTGGCCACGGTCGACGGATCCCGGGTCGCTGCCGGGCGCGACTTCGACTCGCGCGGTGCGCTCAGGGAGCGGTCCTCCGGCGTCGTCGTCCTCGACGAGGAACGGGCCCGAGCGCTCGCCTCCGCGCTGGACGGTGCGGCGTTCCAGGTGCGTTCCGTCGAGGCCAAGCCGTACCGGCGCAGCCCGTACGCGCCATTCCGCACAACGACCCTTCAGCAAGAAGCGTCGCGCAAGCTTGGCTTCGGTGCCGCGCGGACCATGCAGGTGGCGCAGCGGCTCTACGAGAGTGGCCTCATCACCTATATGCGCACGGACTCCATCACCTTGTCCGACGCCGCGGTCGCGGCTGCCCGAAGCCAGGTCGCCCAGCTCTACGGCGCCGATTACCTGCCCGACTCGCCGCGCCGCTACACCAGCAAGGTCAAGAGTGCCCAGGAGGCGCACGAGGCGATCCGGCCGGCCGGCGAGACGTTCCGGACCCCGGCCGAGACCGGCCTGTCCGGGGACGACTTCCGGCTCTACGAGCTGGTGTGGATGCGCACCGTGGCCTCCCAGATGCGCGACGCGGTCGGCCAGACGCTCACGGTCCGGGTCGGGGCGACAGCCTCGACGGGGGAGAGGGTCGAACTGGGCGCCTCCGGTAAGACGATCACCTTCTTCGGGTTCCTGAAGGCGTACGTCGAGGGCGCGGACGACCCGGAGGCAGAGCTCGACGACCGTGAGCGGCGCCTTCCGCCGCTGTCCGAGGGGCAGGCCCTGACGGCGACGGCCGTCGAGGCCGAAGGCCACGCCACCAAGCCGCCGGCGCGCTACACCGAGGCGACGCTGGTCAAGGAGCTCGAGGACCGCGACATCGGCCGGCCGTCGACGTACGCGTCGATCATCCGAACCATCCTGGACCGCGGCTACGTGTTCAAGAAGGGCTCCGCGCTGGTGCCGTCGTGGCTGGCGTTCGCCGTCGTCCGGCTTCTGGAGGAGCACTTCGGGTGGCTGGTCGACTACGAGTTCACTGCGCGGATGGAGGACCGGCTCGACGAGATCGCGCAGGGCAGGGCCAAGCGGCCGGCAGAGCTCGCCCGGTTCTGGAGCGGCGGTGAGGGTATCGAAGGGCTCAAGCACCTCGTCGACAACCTCGGGGAGATCGACGCGCGCGGCATCTCGTCCTTCCCGCTCGCCGACGGCGTGGTGGTCCGGGTGGGCCGCTACGGCCCCTACGTCGAGGACAGCGAGGGCAACCGGGGCAGCATCCCGGAGGATCTGCCGCCCGACGAGCTGACTGTTGAGCAGGCCCGCGACTTGCTGGCCGCCGGAAACGGCGACCGTGAGCTGGGAGTCAACCCGGAGACCGGCCGGACCGTCGTGGCCAAGGCCGGCCGGTACGGGCCGTACGTCACCGAGGTGTTGCCAGACGACGCGCCCAGGGGTGGGAAGGCGCCCACAGCGTCGTTGCTGAAGTCGATGTCGCCGGAGACGGTGACGCTGGACGACGCATTGCGATTGCTGACCCTGCCACGGGTGCTGGGAGTCGACGCCAACGGTGCGGAGATCGTTGCAGCGAACGGGCGATACGGGCCGTACGTGAAGAAGGGGTCGGACTTCCGTTCACTCCCGGACGAGGAGTCGCTGTTCACGGTGACGCTCGAGGAGGCGGAGAAGCTCTTCGCCGAGCCCAAGTCGCGCCGAGGTGGCCGAGCTGCCGCTGCACCGCCGTTGCGCGAGCTCGGCACCGACCCGGCGAACGGGAAGCCGCTGGTCGTCAAGGACGGCCGGTTCGGGCCGTACGTCACCGACGGCGAGACGAACGCGACGCTGCCGCGCGGCAGCTCCGTCGAGCAGCTCACGCTCGACCGGGCGGCCGAGCTGATGGCCGACAAGCGAGCCAAGGGCCCAGCCCTCAAGAAGCGCACCCGCTCCCGCGGCTGACCGAGCTCATCTGGGACCAGGTCGGCTGCACATCCCGCTGCCGCTTGCGGCGGGAGATGGTCCACTGGACACCCGCCAGGGCGGCGGCGACGACGAAGCCGACGCTGACGGCTAGTAGCGCCTGGATCCACAATGGGCCGCCGGTGAGATGTCCGGTGAAGAATCCGAGGCCGACCATCCAGGCCGCCCACGTGCCTGCGCCGAGCAGGCTGATCCACAGGTAGCGGAGCGCAGGGACGCCCACCAGACCCGCGGTCGCCGAGGCGGCCGTCCGGCCGAAGGGGATGAAGCGTCCCATCGCCAGGGCGACCGTGCTGACGCCCTCCATCCGGCCGTACGCCCGGTCCGCGTTCCTGCGGATCCGACGTCCGAGCCGGGATCGCTCCAGAATCCCGGGCAGCTTGTGCCGAGCCAGGGCGTAGACGAGGTGGTCGCCGGCCGTCGCACCGGCGACGACGGCGGCTACGGCCCAGCCGAGGCTGAGGTGACCGGCCGCCGCCAGCGCACCCGCCGACACGACCGCGGCATCGGACGGGATCGCGGGGAAGGTGGCGTCGAGCGCGACGATTCCCACCACGAGCAGGTAGGCGAGGACAGGTGTCGCCGCCAGCGCGATCAGGTCCATAGGCCCAGCGTGCGGGCGCGTTTGGGCCCCGGCAACGGTGGCCGCGTGAATACCGGGTACGACCAGGGTGAACCCCTGGGGGACGCGTTCGACGGGCGTCGGGGATGTCACAGTCCGGGCACGCCGGTCGATGTCAGCCCACTCTCACTACGCTGGCTCGGTGACCGCGGAACGGGGCGTGTTCATCGCGTTCGAGGGTGGCGAAGGAGCCGGCAAGTCCAGCCGTGCCCGTGCCCTCGCGGGTCGGCTACGCGCCGCCGGCCGCGAGGTCGTCCTCACACACGAACCGGGCGATACCCGGATCGGTCCGCAGGTGCGCCACCTCGTCCTCGACGTCGGCACCGGCGATCTCGACGTGCGCGCCGAGGCTCTGCTGTACGCGGCGGACCGCGCGGAGCACGTCGCCGAGCTGGTCGGCCCTGCCCTGGCCGGCGGAGCGATCGTGATCACCGACCGGTACGTCGATTCGTCCATCGCCTATCAGGGCATCGGCCGTGGCCTCGGCGCCGAGACCGTCGCTCGCCTGTCCGAGTTCGCGACGAGTGGGCTGGTGCCGGACCTGACAGTCGTGCTGGACGTTCCGGCGCGCGTCGGCCGGAGCCGCATCCGTGGGCCGGAGGACCGCCTCGAGCGTGAGCCGGACGAGTTCCATGAACGGGTCCGTCAGGCGTACCTGGACCTGGCCGCCGCCGAGCCCGGCCGGTACCTTGTCGTCGACGCGACGCTGCCCGCCGAACACGTCGACGCCGCCGTGCTCGACCGGGTCAAGGAGCTCGGCCTGCCGTGACTTCGGTGTGGGACGCCGTCATCGGGCAGACCGTCGTGCCAGAGCTGCAGAGAACCGTCGCCGACGCGAGTGCGCTGCTCGAGGGCGAGGTCCGCACCGGCGCGGGGATGACCCACGCTTGGCTTTTCACAGGCCCGCCGGGCTCGGGCCGTTCGGTTGTCGCGCGTGCCTTCGCCGCGGCCTTGCAGTGCCCGCAGGGTGGTTGCGGCCGGTGCGCCGAGTGCCGCGACGTACGCAACCGCACCCACCCCGACGTCGCGAACGTCGTCACCGACGGCCTGTCGATCAAGATCAAGCAGATTCGCGAGCTCGTGCCACGTGCCGCCCTGCGGCCCTCGAGGGGCCGCTGGCAGGTCGTCGTCGTCGAGGACGCCGACCGGCTAGGCGAAGACGCGGCCGACGCGATCCTGCTCTCCGTCGAGGAGCCGCCGCCACGCACGGTGTGGATGCTCTGCGCTCCGACGCCGGAGGACATCGTCGCGACGATCCGCTCCCGATGCCGGGTGGTCACGCTACGCACACCGCCGTACGACGATGTCGCAGCACACCTGATCCGCCACGACGGTGCCGATCCGGATCGGGCGGCCTTCGCGGCCCGTGCTGCCCAGGGTCACATCGGCCGGGCCAGGGCTCTGGCCACCGACGAGGACGCCCGGGCCCGCCACGACGAGGTGCTCCGGCTGCCGTTCGCGCTGGCCGACCTGCGCACCTGCCTCGAGGCCGCGGCCGCCCTCGTCGATGCCGCGAAGGCCGACGCCGAGCGGCACTGCGACGAACTCGACGCCCGCGAGCTCGACGACCTCAAGCAGGCGATGGGTGTCGGCGCGACCGGCCGCCGGCCACGCAACGTCGACGCAGCGGTGAAGGAGCTGGAGCGGGAGCAGAAGTTACGCCGCACCAGGGTGCAACGTGACTCCATCGACCGGGCCCTGGTCGACGTCCTCGCCTTGTACCGCGACGTGCTCGTCATACAACTCGGCGCTGGGACAGAGCTGGTCAACGAGCACATCCGCCCATCGATCGATCGGCTGGCTCGGGCGTCGGCGCCGGAGTCGACGCTGCGGCGGATGGAGGCCGTCGTCGCCGCGCGCGAGGCCCTCGAGGCCAACGCGGCACCGCTGCTCGCGCTCGAGGCCATGGCCCTCACCCTGCGCGAGGGCTGACGGGTCAGAGGGCGAGCTTGAACCCGGTATGCGACGCGACGAACCCGAGACGTTGGTAGAACCGGTGCGCGTCGGTGCGAGTGGCGTTGCTCGTGAGCTGCACCAGGGCGCAGCCCCGCGCCCGTGCTTGCTCGATTGACCACCGGATGAGGCGTTCCCCGACGCCCATGCCCCTCATGGACTCCTCGACCCGGACTGCCTCGATCTGCGCGCGCCATGCGCCGCGGCGGGACAGCCCCGGCACGAACGTGAGCTGGAGGGTCGCGATCACGCGCCCACCGGACTCGCCCACCACCAACAGCTGGTTCGGGTCGCTCTCGATCACGTCGAACGCGTCCCGGTACGGAGCGAGCTCCTGAGGAATCTCGCGGCTTGCACCCAGCTGGTCGTCCGCGATCAGGGCGACGACGGCCGGAACGTCCGAGGCGGCGGCAGGGCGGAAGCTCACGTCCATACCGCCATGAGACCAGACCGGCAGGTCGTAGGGTGGCGCCGTGGGCATGGTCATGGCCGTCGCGTTCACCCGCTACGGGCGGCTGTACTACCTCGACCCGGGAGAGCACAGCCCACGCGTCGGCGACAAGGTGCTCGTCCCCACTGACGACGGCCCAGAGGTCGCCGAGTGCGTCTGGGCACCTCAATGGGTGAGCGAGGACATCGGCGGCCTGCCGGTCTGCGAGGGATCGGCGTCCGAGGAGGACCTCGAGCGCGACGAACGCAACCGTCGCCGCCGCGCCGAGGCGAAGGTCGTGGCCAGGCGGCTCGTCCGCCAGCACAAACTGCCGATGAAGGTTGTCGGCGTCGACTACGTCGACACCCGCGAGGACATCGATCAGCTCATCACGATCTACTTCAGCGCGCCTCACCGCGTCGACTTCCGGGATCTCGTGCGTGACCTGGCCCGGACGCTGCGCGCCCGAATCGACCTGCGCCAGCTCGGAGCGCGTGACGAGGCACGCGTTCAGGGCGGGATCGGCCCGTGCGGCCGTGACACCTGCTGCTCGACGTTCCTGGTGGACTTCGAGCCGGTGACGGTCCGGATGGCGAAGGACCAGGAGCTCCCGCTCAACCCGCTGAAGATCTCCGGTGCCTGCGGCCGGCTGATGTGCTGCCTGAAGTACGAGCATCCGCTCTACCAAGACTTCAAGGTCAGCGTTCCTGCGCTGGGCTGCGGGGTCAGCACGGACCAGGGGGTCGAAGGAACGGTCGTCGGATACAACGTTCCCGCGCAGACCGTCTACGTACGTGACCGGGAGACGGGCCGTCGGGTTGCGTGCCCAAAGGCGAGCGTCTGCGGTTCCCGGCAGGCGTACGAGGGCGCAGTCGCCGAGGGAATGCGGCCCACGCCCGAGCTGGAGGCCGAGTGACCCCTCGCGAATTGGCCGTGCTTCTGGCCGTCGCGACATTCGCGGCGGCCTGCACATCGGACGACCCGGACGTCGGACGCGAGCCCACGTCCACACCCGCTCCCGGAGCGACGGCCGGCGTCGACCCCGCGTTGGTCGCGTTCTACGGGCAGTCGCTCGAGTGGGAGACCTGCCGAGAGGACTTCGAGTGCGCGACGCTGGAGGTGCCGCTGGACTACGAGGCGCCCGAGGCCGGGACCATCGAGGTCGCGGTGCTGCGATCGCCGGCCACCGGCGACGACCGGATTGGCTCGCTCCTCGTCAACCCGGGGGGTCCCGGCGGCTCCGGCCTTGACTATGCGGCCTCGGATGGGGTGGTCAGCGACGACGTCCACGAGGGGTTCGACGTGGTCGGATTCGACCCGCGTGGCGTCGGCGAATCGAGTCCGATCGACTGTCTCGACGACGCCGCACTCGACGAGTTCGTCTCCACCGACGGCTCGCCGGACGACGACGCCGAGATCGTCGAACTGCAGGAGCAGACCCAGGCGCTCGCGAGTGGCTGCGAAGCGCGGTCCGGGGAGATGCTGCCGCACGTGGGTACGGCCAACGTGGCGCGCGACATGGACGTCCTGCGCGCCGTCCTCGGGGAGGAGAAGCTCCACTACTTCGGCAGTTCGTACGGGACGTACATCGGTGCGCTCTACGCCGAGCAGTTCCCGCAGCGCGTTGGCCGTGTCGTGCTCGACGGGGCGATCGACCCCGCCTTGTCCGGCGACCAGCTGGGCCTCGGCCAGGCGGTCGGATTCGAGCGCGCCTTGTCGTCGTACCTCGAGTCCTGCCTCGGTGAAGACGACTGCCCGCTCGGCGAGACGGAAAGCGAGGCCCGCGCCACCCTGGCCAATCTGCTGGCCGTCATCGACGAGTCCCCGCTGCCCACCGACGACGACGAACGACCACTCACCCAGGCGCTGGCAATCCTCGGGATCGTGCTGCCGTTGTATCTGACCCCGGACCTGGGTTACGAGCCGCTGAGCATGGCCTTGGAGTCGGCCCTGGCCGGCGACGGCACGGCGCTGCTGACGTTCGCCGACCTCTACCTTTTCCGCAATCCCGACGGCACGTATGACGGGAACTCGAACGAGGTCATCCTCGCGGTCAACTGCCTGGACAAACCCGACGTCTCCTCGGTCGAGGAGGTCGAGGAGGGGCTGCCCGCGTTCGAGGCCGCGTCGCAGATCTTCGGGCCGTACCTGGGCTGGGGAGGGCTCGCCTGTACGACCTGGCCGGTGCCGCCGGTCGCCGAGCCGGCTCCGGTATCGGCCGCTGGCGCCGACCCGATCCTCGTCGTGGGCACGACGGGCGACCCCGCGACACCGTACGAGTGGGCGCAGGCGCTCGCATCGCAGCTCGACTCGGGCGTCCTGTTGACGAGAGCGGGCTTCGGGCACCTCGCCTACCAGGCGGGGAACGACTGCATCGACGAGGCGATCGACGCCTACCTGCTCGACGGTACGGTCCCCGAGGACGGCATGCGCTGCTCCTGAAGTCGGCTGCGGGGCCGCCGGCGGGCATCGGTGCTCTTGGCCAGCCCGGGGTACTGTCGAGCGTGATGACGAAGGCAGCCAGTAGGTGGAGCGCGCTGGTCGCGGCCACCGTGCTCCTGGTGTCGGCCTGTGGTTCCGACGGCATCCTCGGGGGCGGCGAGCCGTCGCCGACGGCGACCGCGGAGCCGGTGCTCGTGACCCCCACCGGCGAGGTGGCCTTCGACCAGCCGGTGTCCCTGGAGGTCCAGGACGGGACCTTCGAGTCGGCGAGCGTCACGCCCGAGGAAGGTGAGCCGCTGGCTGGGTCCGTCGACGGGTCGACCTGGGTGAGTGCGACGCCGCCGATCCCGGGAGCGACGTACTCCGTCGAGGCGGAGGTGGCCGACGAGGTGGGCTCGCCCCGCACACTGACCGGTGGCTTCACGGTGGCCGCCGTCCCGGACGCGAACCGGCTCACGCTCACCCTCCAGCCCGGGGACGGGGATGTCGTCGGCATCGGGGCGCCGATCGTGGTCCGCTTCGACCAGGAGGTGAGGGATCAGGCCGCCGTCGAGCGGGCATTGCACGTGGCGTCGACGCCGCAGGTGGTGGGGAGTTGGCACTGGCTCAGCTCGACCGAGGTGCACTTCCGTCCGCAGGAGTTCTGGCCGGCGGGCACCCAGGTTGGTGTGAACCTCGATCTCAACGGAGTGAAGGCCGCCGACGACCTGTGGGGCGGGCGCGCGTACTCGTACGCGTTCACGGTCGGCAAGGCGCAGGTTGCGACCGTCGACGCCGCGGCCCACACCTTTGTGCTGAGGGTCGATGGTGCGTCCGTCGGAACTTGGGCCACCAGCCTGGGACGGCCCGAGTTCGCGACCCGCAACGGCACGTACGTCGTGCAGTCCAAGGACGAGACCCGCCAGATGAGCTCGTGCAACGCGAACATCACCTGCGACAAGAGCAGTCCGGAGTACTACGACCTCGAAGTCGACTGGAGCGTTCGGCTTACCTGGAGCGGCACCTTCGTGCACTCGGCTCCGTGGTCGGAGGGCTCGCAGGGCTCCGACAACGTCTCGCACGGTTGTCTCAACCTCAGCGACGCCAACGGGCGGACCTACTTCCAGCTGGCCCAGTACGGTGACGTCGTCACGGTGGCCAACTCCACGCGGGGTCCGGAGGACCTCGTCGAACGCGGCGATCCGGGCATGGTCGACTGGAACATGGCGTGGCCGGCGTACGTGGCCGGATCGGCGCTGGGCCAGCAGGTGACCACCGAACCACTCGGCTGATCGCACGGGCCGGATCGCGCTCCGCGTGATTCGGAGTCGGCCGCGCCTCCGGCCTATACTCGTCCGGCGTGCCGGTCGACCGGCATCTGCCGCCTTAGCTCAGTTGGCCAGAGCGACGCACTCGTAATGCGTAGGTCGTCGGTTCGATTCCGACAGGCGGCTCCACCCCTGACCAGGGCAAACGTGCCCGAGCGGAGAGCTCGCGGCCAACCTTGCAGCCGTTCGCGTTCAGCTACCCTGCCGCGGCCGCGGCAGGGTAGCTGGCCTCTCGAGGCAGTGGTCGTCTGGGCGGGGCACCGCCTGGCGAACCCGACCAGCCGGCGCGCTGCCCGCTCGGGCGGTGATCAGCTGGCCAGCCGCTCCGCCCGCTTGCCCGCTTCGCGCAGGGTGAAGGCGGCGAAGATCTCGTTCACCCCGTAGACGATGGCCCACACCCCCACCGGGGTGACAATTGTCAGCAGCGACCGCTCCCAGGAGCGAACCGCCCACACCCCAAGGACCAGCTCGGCGATCCCCAGCAGCAGCTCGGTCCACCACCATCCCAGCTTAGGGCCGGCCAACGCGTCAACCACGTGGATGATGCCGAAGAAGATCAGGTACCAGGCCACCAGGACCGACACGACATACAGGGTGGGTTCCCCTCTGATCTGGGCTGCTGGGTGAGGGCTGCCGGATCGGGATCGAGGCGTTCAGCCGAGCAGGGAGATGATGGCGCCAACGACGAAGGCTGCAGAGCCGAGGACAAGGGCGGTCGACGCCTGAGCACCTAGCGAGCCAATCCGTCGCCGGCTCTCTAGAGCGAGCCCGGCCGCCACGGCACCGAAGATGTTCGACCAGCCGGCCCAGAACGCCGGTACGGTGACTGCCGCGACGACGGCGAGGACGAGCGCGCTTCGAGAGAGGTGGGACGGCTGTGCCGTCCAGGCGCGCCGGCCGGCCCACACGGCGATCGCGGCGCCGACCAAGCCGATGGCGAACTCGGGTGCCATGCCGGTGGCGGACTCCCAGAACGTGTGCGAATGCGCGGGTTCCACGCGTGGATCGGCGTTCACGTCGAACACGCCGCCGCTGATGATCGACAGCGCGTAGACGACGAACCCGAAGGCCGCCGTCACCACCGGCGACAGGATGGACGCGCGGAGCGCCGTGGGCTGCTGGGTCTTGATCACGGGGGTTCTCCTTTCAGGACGGACGGTTGCGACGACGTTCCGATGAAACTGCGGCCCGCCGTGCCAGGGATGTGTCGGCGGACCCGACCGGCCCGGGAAGTTCTCCCGGGCCAGCCGGGACAACGAACCCCTGACAGCAGCGGCCGCACTCGTCACACTCGGATCGTGAGTGTGTTCCCAACGGCCGACCGGGCTCGGGTGACGATTGGATGGATCCTGGCGGCCCTGTCGCTGCTGTTGCTCGCGTCGATCCCGGTGTCGCTGTCGGGCGATGTCATGTCCCGACCGGGGATGACCCACCCGGACCAGGGGGTCGACTGGTTCGACCTTGGCATCGTTGCCGCCTTTGCGTTGTCGGGGGCGGCGCTGATCAGGCTGCGGCCGCGGAACGTGATCGGATGGTTGCTGCTGGCAGTCGGCGTACTGCAGGCGGTGCAGACCAGCTGCGAGGCGTACGGCGCCCGCGCGCTGACCGATCCCGACGGGTCACTGCCGTTCGGCCTGCTCGCGATGTGGATCGCGAGCTGGACGTGGCTTCCGGCGCTGCTCCTGCCGATGCTGGTGCTGCCGCCGCTCTACCCCACCGGCCGGCCGGCATCGCGTTTCTGGATCTGGCACATCCGGGTCTCACTGGTCGGCATCGGCCTGCTCGTGCTGACTGCCACAACCATCCAGGCCGGCATTGACGACACGGTCCGGTCGGCCCGGTTGCCGTGGGAGGCACCGCCGTGGTGGGTGTGGACGACCGGGCTGCTCACCGCAGCGATCCTGGTGCCTGCGATGGCGGTGTCGCTGGTCGGCACAGTCGTACGCGCAACCCGGGCCCGCGGCCCCGAGCGGGCACAGTTGGTATGGCTGGTCTGTGTCATCGGGGCGATGCTGGTCACCGTCTTCCTGCCGATCGACTACCTCTTTGGCGTGGCGTACGCCTTCGTGCCCATCGCCGTGGTGATCGGGGTCCTTCGCTACAGGCTGCTGGGCATCGAGGTGGCCGTCCGCCGCACGTTGCTGTATGCACCCTTGACGCTGCTGGTGGCCCTGACCGTCGGCTGGCTCACCACCGTCCTCGCGCGGCTCGTACCCGAGGGGCCGCTGCCTCTGGTGATCGCCTCCGCCGTCGTGGCCGTTCTCATGTTCCCGGTGGCCACACGGCTGCGCCGGCTGGTCGACCGGTTCGTCCTCGGCGAGCGCGCCGACCCGCTCGCCGCCGTCGACCGGGTCGGTGCCGGCCTGCAGGTCGCCTCGGACGACCCGGTCCATTCGATGCTGGAGGCTGTCGCTGTGTCGGTGGGGGCGTCGTACGCCGAGGTGCGCGACAGACACGGAGGGCTGGTGTCACGCGTGGGTGAATCGGCGCAGGGAAGGTTGGACATCCCGCTTCGTCATGGTGGGGAGTCAATCGGCTCGGTGACCGTCGGCCCGAGGCGCGGCGAGTCCGGCGTGACGGCGCGGGACGCGCGACTGCTTGAGGCGCTGGCGCCGCACCTGGCCGTGGTGGTCCGCGCCCAGCGGTTGACCCTTGATCTTGCGCGGGAACGTGAACGTGTGGTCGCGGCCACTCAGGCCGAACGCGAGCGGCTGCGCCAGGACCTGCACGACGGCTTGGGACCCTCGCTGTCCGGCATTGCGCTCGGGCTGGAGGCGGCCGGCCAAGCCCTCGTGCGCAGCCCTGGAACGGCCCGTGAACTGATGGCGCGAACGCGCGCCGAGGCCGAGGGCGCCGTCCGTGAGATCCGCCGGGTAATCGACGGGCTGCGGCCGTCCGCGCTCGACCGGCACCATCTGGTCGACGCGGTTCGAGAGACAGCGACCGGGCTCGGCCTCGGCCGCCCGGGCGGGCCGGAGTTCGCCCTCGAGGTCGAGGACCTGCCAACGCTCGCCGCACCGGTCGAAGAGGCCGCGTTCCGCATCGTCGCCGAGTCGCTCACCAACGTCGTACGGCACTCCGGCGCCCGGACCTGCAGTGTGCGGCTGGCGCGGTCGGACGGCGACCTGTGCGTAGCCATCCAGGACGACGGAGGTGGCATCCAGGAGCCGCGCGAGGACGGCGTCGGCCTGGAGTCGATGCGCAAACGGGCATCCGAGATCGGCGGCCGGGTCAGGGTCGAGGTCGCCGACCCGCGAGGCACCGTCGTCACTGCGTTGCTCCCCTTGGGATCACGATGACGGTGCGCGTCGTCGTGGCCGACGATCATCCGATGTACCGGTACGGGCTGGCCGCGGTGCTCGCCCAGCACGAAGGAATCGACGTGGTCGCCTCCGTCGGTGACGGAGACGCGCTACTCCGCGCGGTCGACGAGCACCAGCCCGACGTGGTCGTCACAGACCTGTCGATGCCAGGCCTCGACGGCGTGGCGGCCACCTCACGGCTCGTGGCAACGCGGCCCGAGCTCGCGATCCTGGTGCTGACCATGCACGAGGACGACCAGCACGTCTTTGCTGCGTTGCGGGCCGGGGCCCGGGGCTACCTCGTCAAAGGCGCCGACGGCACGGAGATCGTCCGCGCCGTCGAGTCCGTTGCCTCCGGGGACGCCGTGTACGGCGGCCCGGTCGCCCGACGCATCATTGCGTACTTCGCCGGCTCGCAGGTCGGGTCGCCCATCGCACAGGCCTTCCCCGACTTGACCCCACGGGAAGGCGACGTGCTCGAGCTTCTCTCCGGCGGGTGCCGCAACCACGAGATCGCCCGGCGGCTGGGCATGTCCGAAAAGACCGTCCGCAACCACGTCTCCCAGGTGCTGCTCAAGCTGCAGGTCCCCGACCGCACCGCCGCCGCCCTCAAGGCACGAGACGCCGGGGTGGAACATCGGCCAGACCAGCCGCACCGCAGTTAGCCCGGGAGAGCCTCGCGACCTCGGTCAACCTCTCGCGCGTCGACGCGCAACGCGGCAACCTGGCTCAGCTACAGGTACGCGTTGCGCTCCAGCCAGCGGAAGGCCATCCCACCCCAGATCGGCGGCAGGTAGAAGGTCGCGAACCGGTAGCACATGACGGCCGCGAAGGCAGTCTCCGACGGCACACCCGCCGTCGTCAGACCTGCGATGAGCGCACCTTCGGTGACCCCGATGCCGCCCGGCACCGGCATCAGCCCCGCGAACAGGAACGTCACCACGCTGATCAGGAGCAGCGTGCCAAAGGAGACCGGGGCACCGAAGGCCAAGCAACACAGGCCGAGCGTCGACGCGAACAGGATCTCGGCAGCGAGGTTGCCGCCGAACAGCCTGGCGATACGCTGCGGCGATCGCAACCCGCGCACGACGCCCAGCGCCTCACCGCCCCATCGCTTCACCGCATACACCACGGCCCGCCGCAGCCTCGGGATCGCCAGTACCACGGCGATTGCGAGCATGGCCATGCCGATCACCAGCAGGATCAACGCACCGGCGTTTGCGGACCGATCCGGATCGAGCTCGAGGTCGAGCTCCCCGACCCCGAGCACCAGGACCGTGATGAGAATGCCCGCCTGCACCACGAACCCTGCCACGCTGTCCAGCGCGCCGATCGCAAAGGCGATCGCGCCCGCCGCGCCCTGACGCTGGAAGAAACGCACGTTGACGGCGATGCGCGCAGCGGAGGTTGGGATCGCCAAGGCGACGAACGAGATGGCGAACTGCAGCGCCGCCAGCGGTCCGTACGGGATGACGATCGGGCTCGCTCCCCGCGCCGATACGGCCTGTGCGAGCCGCGTTGTCTGTGCAAGCAACAGGGCGACGAACAGCAACGCCCAGTTCGCGCCCATCAGCTCGTCGGCCAGATCGGCCAGATCCAGATCGCCGAATGCGGAGATGAGTGCGTACGCGGCGAAGGTGAGCAAGGCGGCGAGGCCGACCCCACCCCAGGTCAAGCGGCGCAACCGAGCTAGCTCGGCGGGCGGCACGCCGGCGAGCGTCGCGGCCGAGGACCTGAGGTCGTCGAGATCGAGCTCGGCCCGGTCAACCTGGCGGCGAAGCTCCACGCCGAGCGCCGCCGGTTGGACGTACGAGATGACGCCGGCGAAGGTCTCCGGACCCAGGTGGTCGAATGCGACGGCGAGCGCCTGGTCATGCGGAGCGAGCACCGCCGTCGTAACGAGAAGCTGCGCCTGATCGCAGCTGACCTGTTCGGCCGTGGGCGCGAGGGTGCCCGTTGACAGGTCGGCGAGGACCGGGCCATCCGGGGTCAGGATGCAGACATCGGGCCTGATGTCCCCATGCGCGATGCCGGCCCGATGCAGCGTCGCCAGCTCATCCCACACCTGCGCGAGTGTCGCGTCGTCCACCTGCAGTTCGCCTCTCGAGCGGTCGACGTGGCGGAGGATGAGCAGTGCGTCCTGCCGTGCCGTCCGTCCCGCGGTCACCACCTCGGGCACGGCCACACCGTGCCGGGCCGCGAGCAGGGTGACAAAGGCCTCGTGCTCGGCCTGCTGCAAACGCGTCAACGTCACCGCCGACCGGAGTTCCCGGTACCACAGCGCCCGCCAGATGCGGGCCACCAGCTGCGTGTCCCACGCGTCGCGCCCGTATACCTTGACGTCGATTGGGGCACCGTCGGCGGTCGTCGCATGGAGGACGAACAGGCCGGCGGTCTGTCGTCGGGCCGGCTCCAGCGTGGTGACCGGGACGCCGAGCTCGCTGAGCGCTGCGCGCACGTCGCCGAGGCCCGGTCGCCCGGCCGTCGACCCAAAGACAAGGTGCACGACACTCGCGCCAACCGCGCCGGTGAGCACCGCCACGATCGCACCCAGCGGCGTGGTGATGCCCAAAACGGCGGCCGAGAAGGCGCCGATCGCGACGAGCCAGCGCCCGAGCCGACGGAACGGTCGGCTCAGGTGGGGCGACGACGTGCTGATCATGGCGACGGCGGCAGCGAGGCGAAGGGCCGGGATCACCGGCGGGGGACCCGATGAGCCCATTGCCTGGCCGATGCCTGGCCACTGCGAGCTGGCGAGCATGCCGATGCAGGTGCCGAGCACGACCGCGATCGCGCCGGCGGCGAGGATGTCACGGACCAACTCCGGCCGCCGCTGGATCAGCGCGGTGAGCGGCACGACGACGACCCACACGACCAGCAGGCCCCAGCCCGCTCGCCAGAAGACCTCCAGCGCACGCGGAAGCGCATCGAGCAGGTCGATGAGCGCCTGCTCGAACGCCGCCGGCGGGTCGACGACGAAGCCCAGCCCCACCAGCACGACGGCCGACGTAACCCCGATGATGACGTCGCTGGCCCGCCGGTCTCGCGGCTCATCCCGCGACGAGGAGAAGAAGCGCACCCAGTGCACCGGCCCTGGGCGCAGCCGTTCACCCTCGGACCGGCTCGGGATGCGCTCAACGTCCATAGTGAGCCGATCTTCCACCCGCAACCGGCCGGTCCGCATCACCAATGCAGCCCGTCGACCGCGGCGAGCGGCCGGTTGAGTCCCTTACGGCCACCCGGCTCGCGGAGCGGGTGCCCGGACGGTCAGCACCTGACCGGTCCGAGCAGCGAGCGCCTCGTCCACCTTCTCGATGCCGCGCCATTCGGCGGCCAGGATGAACAGCGTCCGCCCGTCGGGACCGCCGAGCATGCACGCGAACGGACTCCGGTCCAGCGCGATCGTCTCCAGCACCTGGCCGCCTTCTCGGACACGAACGCAGGCGTTCCCGGTGAACATCTGTGTCCACACCGCGCCCTCGGCGTCGAGGCAGTTGCCGTCCGGCCCGATGCCTTCGGCCCAGACCCTCCGGTTCGACAGGCTGCCGTCGGCGGTGATGTCGAACGCGGTGAGCCTGCCGGCGAAGGACTCGGCGACGATCAGCGTCGAGTTGTCCGGAGTCACGATCATGCCGTTCGGAAACGCGATGGCGTCGGCAACTTGGCGAACCGAACCGTCCGGCGTGACCAGTGCGATGATCCCGGGCGGATCCCCCTCCCCAGGGTCGAAGTCACAGCGGCCGTTGACGTAGATGTTCCCGCGCCCGTCCACGACGAGCTCGTTCCAGTCGTCCGACAGCGCGCTCAGGTCGGCGTGCTGGACCATCGACCCATCGGGCTCGCGGCGCATCAGCCCTTCGCCGGTCACCAGGAGCCGGCCGTCCGGGAGCCACTCCATCGACCACCCGAGGCCCGGCGGCCCGTCACCCACGACCTCGCTGACGCCGTCGAGATCGACCGCGATTATCTCCCCGGCGCCCCAGTGGGCGAACCACAACCGATCGTCGTGCCAGCGGGGGGATTCGACATATGCGAGGCCGCTCAGCAGGACTCGCGGTTCTGAGCGGAACGTGTCTCGTGCTGTCATATGGGTTACCTCCAGGTAAGAAGTGCAGTCGGATGCCAGGGTGTTGGTGCCGGGAGCGCGGCTCAGTCGCCGCACCCACCGCCAGGGACGACGCCGCTACGCCTCGAGGAATGACTCGAGGTCGGCCAGCCGCACCCGCCACGAGGCCTTCGCCGTTTCGGCCTCGTCTGGGTCCGGGAGCCGTTCGTGCGCCACCGCGACCGTCGCCTTCGCTGGGCCCTTGTCGACAAACGAGACGCTCGCGCGCGTCGAGCCGTCCCCCCAGTCGAAGCGAGCCGTGCGGCCCGGTTGCGACGTCCGCAGCGACATCGTCC
>JBKPCP010000050.1:0-17443 GCA_046727475.1 Actinomycetota bacterium
GAGGACCTTCGAGGTCGTCCGAGATCCCGGTGAAGTGTCGACGCCGACGTCGCTGTTGACGGCGGCGGTCGGCCCAGGTCAGAGGGCGAATGTTCGAGATCCACCCAGGATCTGCGAGGTGTGGAGCCAGGCTCTCCCGCAACGAGGGGGTCAGGGGTTCAAATCCCTTCAGCTCCACCACATGTGCATAGTTCGAGACACCGACACGGTCGACGCCGCCGGGTCGATCGCCACGGCGGCGTTGGTCAAAATGCCTCGCGAAATGCTCCACCGTGAAGGCGGAGGATAGGAAGGAACTCGCCCTCCTGCCACTCCCGGCCGGCCTTAAGCCCGGGTACGACCCGAGGAGGTAGTGATCATGCAACACCCCGTTCGACCCGACGCGTCCATGCCTGCCGAGTCGTTTCCGACCGACCCCACCGGCCTGCGCGAGGCGACTCGGCCGACGCTGATGGAGCTGTCCGACGGCGATGTGCTGGATCTCCAAGTCAGCCCGGTGGCCAAGCAGCTTGGCGACACCACCGTGCGGATGCTGGGCTACAACGGCTCCATCCCCGGCCCGACCCTCAAGGTCCGGCAGGGCTCCGAGATCGTCGTCGACGTCACCAACCACGGTGACCTGGAGACGACCGTGCACTGGCACGGGCTCCGGCTGGAGAACCGCTACGACGGGGTGCCCCACGAAACCCAGGCACCGATCCCGGTGGGTGGCCGTTTCAGCTGTCGCGTCCAGTTCCCCGACCCGGGCCTGTACTGGTACCACCCGCATATCCGGGAGGATTACACCCAGGAGATGGGCCTGTACGGCAACATCCTGGTGGTCCCCGCGGACCAGGACTACTGGCCGCCTGTCGACCGCGAGGTCGTCTTGACCTTGGACGACCTGCTGCTGGAGGGCGGCAAGATTGCGTCGTTCAGCACTTCGGAGATCACCTACTCGGCGATGGGCCGCTTCGGCAACGTCTTCCTGATTGGCGGCGAGTCGGACTGCACGTTGAGCGCCAGGGCGGGGGAGGTGATGCGGCTTTGGCTGACCAACACCGCCAACACCCGAGTGTTCAACGTACGGCTGCCTGGCGCGCGGATGAAGCTGGTCGGGGGTGACTCCGGCCGGGTCGAGCGCCAGGAGCTCGTGGAAGAGGTGCTGCTGGCACCGTCGGAGCGGGCGGTGGTGGACGTGCTGGTCGACCGGCCGGGCGAGTTGACGCTGGAGCACCGCACCCCGGATCGGGCCTACCGGCTGGCCACCGTGACGGTGAGCGAGGAACGGGCGACGCCGGCGCTTTCGGGGGAGTTCGAGGTCCTTCGCCGTGCGCCGGAGTTGGTCGCCGAGCGGCAGCAACTGGATGCCTGGCTGACCGCTCCGCCCGACAAGGTCCTCGCGCTCGTCGCTGAGATGGACGACCTGAGCGGCCCCCAGATGGGCGCTGAGGCCGTGGTGTACACCTGCCCGATGCACCCGGAGGTCACGAGCCAGGAGCCGGGGCGCTGCCCCAAGTGCGGCATGAAGCTGCTGGCGACCACCGCGCCCGCGGCCACAACCTATGCCTGCCCGATGCACCCGGAGGTCACGAGCCAGGAGCCGGGGCGCTGCCCCAAGTGCGGCATGAAGCTGCTCGCGGCCGACCTCGTCACCCAGGCGGCCGGCCATGATCCCGCGGCGATGGAGCATGACGCGGTCCACGACGCCCACGACCACCACGGCCAGGACCACGGCGCCCAGGACGACCACGGCGAGAGCCACGGCCACAACACGGCCGACGGGATCGAGTGGGAAGACGACATGGTGGAGGTCAACCGGCTGACCACCGCAGCCAACATGCACTGGAAGTTCGTCGACCGCTCCAGCGGTGCTGACAGCGCGGCGATCGACTGGCGGTTCACCGTCGGCGACCGGGTCAAGATCCGGCTGGTCAACGAGATGGAATCCGACCATCCCATGCACCATCCGTTCCACCTGCACGGTGCCGGCCGCTTCCTGGTGCTGGCCCGCGACGAGATCACCGAGCCCAACCTGGTCTGGAAGGACACCGTGCTGATCCGCACCGGTCAGACCGTGGACATCTTGTTCGACGTCACCAACCCGGGCCTGTGGATGGCGCACTGCCACATCGCCGAGCACATGCAGAGCGGAATGATGTTCAGCTTCACCGTCGACAGAGCCCAGCGACCCGCCCGATGACCCCTTCACCACGGCGCAGTCCGCCATGGTCGCAGCCGACGGCCGCCGTCGCGCTGGCCATCGGGTCGGGGGTCTGGGGTACGTTCGGCAGAGCGGACGATGCCGACCCCGAGGGGCTGACGATGACCGACCTCGACCTCCCCCGCGAGACGACCGGCGTTCTCGCGTCATCACAGGCGGAGCAGTTGGAGCAGTACCGGCGTGAGCTGACCGCCTACTGCTACCGCATGCTCGGCTCCGCCTTTGACGCCGAGGATGCCGTGCAGGAGACGCTGGTCCGCGCTTGGCGCGGCATCGACGCCTTCGAGGGCCGTTCGGCGCTGCGGTCGTGGCTGTACCGGATCGCCACCAATGTCTGCATCGACATGTTGGGTGGCACCCAGCGGCGGGCACGTCCCATGGACCTCGGCCCGGCCTGGTCGGCCAGCTCGCCGGTGCCCGCGCCCCTTCCCGAGCTGACCTGGGTCACGCCTGTCCCCGACGATCGCGTTCTCCCGCGGGACGGCGATCCGGCGCAGGTGACTCTGGGCCGGGAGTCGATCCGCCTCGCCTTCGTCACCGCCTTACAGCAGTTGCCGCCCAGGCAACGTGGCGTGCTGATCCTGCGTGACGTTCTGAGCTGGTCCGCCGCCGAGGTGGCCGAGCTGCTCGACACCACGGTCGCCTCGGTCAACAGTGCGCTGCAGCGTGCGCGCGCCACGCTGGCCGAACACCAGCCGGACGAGGGTGATCCGCTCCGCCCCCTCGACAAGGAGCAGGAGGCTCTGCTCAAACGCTACGTCGAGGCGTTCGAACAGTACGACCTCGACGCGCTGACCGCCGTCCTGCACGAGGACGCGCGGATGACGATGCCGCCGCTCGAGCTCTGGCTGCGCGGCGTCGCCGACATCCGGGCGTGGTTGATCGGCTCGGGGATCGGGTGCCGCGGCTCGCGGCTGGTGCCAGCGCGCGCCAACGGCATGCCGGCCTTCGGTCAGTACCGTCAGGGTGGCCGCCTGGCCTGGGGACTCGTCGTACTCGAGACTTCAGGCGGTCTGGTCACCGGGATCAACACCTACCTCGACGTCGAGAGGCTGTTCCCGATGTTCGGGCTCCCGATGCAGCTCGAGACCTGACGTATCGCCCTCATCCCGAAACGTGTCCTCGAGCCCGACGAGGACGAGGAGCTCCAGCAGTCGTGGGGACGGGCCGATCAGGCGTACTCGGCTGTCCTGTCGGCGGGCGACGAGCTGTATCCGGGCGAGTGCGTCGATGTATACGACGTCGGGCCTTCGGACGCTGCTCACGTCGACCTGAACCTCGGCGACGTCGCCCTCGCTGAGCCGACGGACCAGCTGCTCGCCGAGCGCGCGAACCTCCTCGCGCGCAAGGTGCGGACGCACGGCCACACGGATCGTCCGGCGTGCGCTTGGTTTCACATGAACTAGACCGCCGGGCTGGGCGGAAATCATCGCTCATGACCTCTCGGATCGGGCGACGTGAAAACTTCTGTCCGCACGACCGATGAGTTTTGCGGCCATCACAGGTCTGACAGGGCAAAGACGTCGGAGGTGTTCTGAGATGGCAACGACCGAGACTGCCGCCCCCCGGGCCGGTCGCAGGGAGTGGATCGGGCTGACGGTTCTCGCCCTGGCCTGCCTGTTGTACGTGATGGACCTCACCGTGCTGCACCTGGCGGTACCCGCGATCAGCGCGGACCTGCAGCCCAGCAGCGCAGAGATGCTGTGGATCATCGACATCTACGGCTTCTTCGTCGCCGGCTCGCTGGTGACCATGGGCACCCTGGGCGACCGGATCGGCCGGCGCCGCATGCTACTGGTGGGCGCGGCGGCCTTTGGCATCGTCTCGCTGCTCGCCGCGTTCTCGGTCAGCGCTGAGATGCTGATCGTGAGCCGTGCCCTGCTGGGCATCGCCGGGGCGACGCTGGCCCCGTCGACACTGTCGCTGATCTTCCACATGTTCCAGGACCCAAAGCAGCGCGCGGTCGCCATCGGAGTGTGGATCGGTAGCTTCTCGGCCGGCAGCGCGATCGGCCCGGTCCTCGGTGGCGTGATGCTCGAGCACTTCTGGTGGGGCTCGGTCTTCCTGTTGGCCCTCCCGGTGATGGTTGCGCTCCTGGTGCTCGGACCCCGCGTGCTGCCCGAGTACAGAGACCCCAACGCCGGTCGTCTCGACCTGGTCAGCGCTGGGCTTTCGGTCGCCGCCGTCCTCGCCGTCATCTACGGCGTCAAGGGCATCGCGCAGGATGGTGTGACGTCCTCCTCCATCGTGAGCATCCTGGCCGGTGTCGTCATCGGAATCGTCTGGGTTCATCGCCAACGGCGGTCGGCCGACCCGATGATCGACGTCGAACTGTTCCGGATCGGCGCGTTCAACACCGCGCTCGCGGTGAACTTCCTGGCCATCTTTGTGGCGGTCGGCTACTTCTTGTTCATCGCGCAGTTCCTGCAGCTCGTGCTGGGCCTGTCGCCCTTCGAGGCCGGCCTGTGGTCCTTGCCGTCGGCCCTCGGCTTCGTCGTCGGATCGCAGGTGACCCCCCGCATCGCGCAGCGGGTCGGCGCCAGGAGCCTGATCGCCGGTGGTCTTGGGCTGGCGGCCGTCGGGATGGTCATGCTTACCCAGGTCGGACGCCAGGACGGAGGACTCACCATCCTGGTCATGGCCTCCGTAGTGATCTCGCTCGGCTTCGCCCCCGTCTTCGGTCTCACCACGGAGCTGATCGTGGGCTCCGCGCCGCCAGAGCGCGCGGGCGCAGCATCCGGAATCTCTGAGACTGGCGCGGAGCTCGGCGGGGCTCTGGGCATCGCGATCCTGGGCAGCGTCGGCGTTGCGGTTTACCGCGGGCAGCTCTCCGACTCGCTCCCCGCCGACGTACCTGCTGAGGCTGCGACGACTGCGCGGGACACGCTCGGTGCTGCAGCGGGCGTTGCCGACCAGCTTCCGGGTCCGATCGGCACTCGGCTGATCGACGCCGCCCAGGATGCATTCGTCAGCGGGATGCACGTGGTCGCGCTGATCGCGGCCGTCGTCGCCGTCGCCGTCGCCGCACTCGCCTGGCGGGGACTCCGATCGCATGGTGCAGCCACGGCCGAATCCGCGAATGACCGACAGGACGAGTTCCCGGCGGACCTGCAGCCGGCGCTCGAGCCGGCCGGCTGCTGACCCGGACCGACGGCATCGCCGATCCGTCGTCGAACGCAGCCGTGAGCCCCGGCCTCCCGGATGGAGGCCGGGGCTCACGCTCCCCGGTATTTCCGACCGGCGGCCGGTCAGTCAGTCCTTGAAGATGTCCTTGACCTTTTCGCCGGCCTGCTTGGCGTCGGAGCTCACCTGATCGGCCTTGCCTTCGGCTTCCATCCGCTCGTCGTCGGTCAGCTTGCCGGCTGCCTCCTTGGCCTTACCCTTCATGCCTTCTGCGGTGTTCTTGAGCTTGTCCTCGGAACCCATGGGTTGCCTCCTCGTCGGCGGCCTCGGCATTCGAAGCCTGTGCCACGTGATCCGTACCCGCTCTGCGCCCGTTCTCACCCCTCACCTGGCATTTCCTATGTGCAGGAACGATCGAGTCAGCCGGGTATGGTGGTGACGGCGAAGGGGAGTAGCCCCCAATGTCGCGGTCGACATGCTGACGCTCCGCTGAGCGTCCGGCCGGGCAGCCTCCGATCACGGGGGGCGGGCGAGACCTTCGACCAGGCAGTGATGCCGGGTCGAAGTCATGTCCACCCCGATCCGGCCAGGATCGGGAGGCACGGATGGCGAACCTGTGGGCGGCATTCTGGCTGAGCTTCGGTGTGGTCTTCGTGGCCGAGCTCGGTGACAAGTCCCAGCTCATGGCGTTGACGTTCGCCACGAAGTATCGGCCGGCCCTGGTCATGACCGGGATCGTTGCCGCGACGGTGCTGATCAATGCGATTTCGGTAGGCGTGGGCTACGGGCTCGGCCTGGCGCTACCGACCAGATGGATCTCCCTCGTGGCCGGCCTGCTCTTCCTCGGCTTCGCCCTCTGGACGCTGCGCGGCGAGGACGAGGAGGACGACGAGGTCCTGTCTCGGGTCGGCTCCGGGCCGGTGGTCATGACCGTGGGTTCGGCGTTCCTCCTCGCCGAGCTCGGCGACAAGACCATGCTGGCGACGATCACCCTGGCCTCTCAGAACGGCTGGGCCGGCACGTGGCTCGGCGCGACGCTCGGAATGGTCGCGGCCGCCGCGCTGGCGATCATCGTCGGCCGGCAGTTGGGCAAGCGGCTCCCGGAGCGTGCCGTCCGCTACGTCGCCGCAGCGCTGTTCGCCGGTTTCGGGGTCTGGCTGCTGGTGGAGGCGCTGGCATGACCGAGTCAGATCCAGTTCCACGGGCCGTGGCCGCGGAACCACATCCGGCGCAGCCACTCGTCGTACGGGATGACCGCGTCGACATGGATCGGATAGAACCATGCGGCGGCCACGATCACCGCCAAGACGTACGCGCCCGCGACGGCCGCACCCACGGTACGGCGATTGGGTGCGGCATTGGCCGGGCCGAGGACCAGCCCGACACCGTACGCCACGGCGAGCACGACGAACGGCGCGATCGCGACCGCATAGAAGGCGAACGCAGTGCGCCCGAGAAAGAGGAACCACGGTGCCCAGGTAGCGACGAATCCGGCAAGGATCGCCCCGGCACGCCAGTCCCGCCGAGCAGCCCACATCCAGAGGCAGGCCACGAGCGCTAGGCATGCCCCCCACCACAGCAGCGGCGTTCCGAGCGCGAGCACGGCCTGGCTGCACCGCTCGACGTCACAGCCCTGCTGGCCCCGCTCCAGACCCGCGTAGTCGAACGACACCGGACGGGCCAGCACCAGCCAGCCCCAGGCATCGGACGCATAGTTGTGCTCAGCCGTGAGGTTGCTGTGGAAGTTCCACATCTCCCAGTGGTAGTGCCACAGACTTCGCACCCAGTCCGGCATGACGCCCGCCGGTCCCGACGCCGGGTTCATGACCGCCCACTGGCGGGACCATCCGTCGTCGCCCGCGATCCACCCCCACCACGAGGCGACATAGGTGACCGCCGCCGAGCCGACGATCGTGACGAACGCGACCGGTCCGTCCCGGCCCACCGTCGTCCAGAACGGCACAGGTTGCCGCGCGGCGCGACGGGCGGAGTACTCCCAGCACATGGTCAGCACGCCGAACACGGCAACGGCGTAGATGCCGTTCCACTTGGTGCCGCAGGCCAGCCCGAGCATTATCCCGGCGGCCAGCCGCCACGGCCGCCACACCACGAGGGGCGGCGTGCCAGGCCCTTGCAGGGCAAGGTCGGCGTACCGGGCCCTGATCCAGTCCCGGTCGACGAGCAGGCACCCGAACGCCGCCAGGACGAACATGGCGAGGATGCCGTCCAGGATCGCGGTACGGCTGATGGTGATCGCCATCCCGTCGACGGCAAGAAACAGGCCGGCGAGGGTACCCAGCAACGTGGACCGGAACAGCCGCCTCCCCACCCGCGCGACGATGACCACGGTGGCGATGCCGGCCAGGGCGGTCGCCAGGCGCCAACCGGCCGGCTCCATGCCGACCAGCCTGATGCCGCCCGCGATCAGCCACTTCCCGATGGTCGGGTGCACGACGAACGAGGGTTCGTCGGTGAACACGTCGAGGTCGCCGTCCAGGATCTTCTCGTTCGCACCCTCGACGAACGAGCGCGCGTCGGCGAAGCGCAGCAGCGAGAACGCGTCCTTGGCGTAGTAGGTCTCGTCGAAGACGAACTTCGCTGGGCGACCGAGGTCAACCAGCCGCAGCAGCGCCGCGACGGCGCCGGCGAACAGCGGACCGATCCAGGCCCAGGCACCGTCGTTCGGCATCGGCCGGACGAGCACTCTTCGCACATCAGCGGCCGCCGGACCCGCCGCGATCTCGGCCGGACGCGACTCGGATGCGACCTCGACGGGTGCATCCGTGGTCCGGCTCACCGGGACATCGTAGGAGTGACTGTCAGGATGGCCGTGTGACCGATGCCCCGGACGGGCTTCTGGTGCTGGCCGGAACGCCGATCGGCGACCCGGACGACGCTCCGCCTGCACTGATCCGCGAGCTCGCCGCCGCGGACGTGATCGCCGCCGAAGACACTCGCCGCCTCCGTCGGCTTGCCGTAGCCCTGGCCGCCGACGTTCCCGGCCGGATCGTGTCGTACTTCGAGGGCAACGAGGCTGCGCGGACGCCTGAGCTGGTCGAGGCGCTGTCCGCCGGCGCGCGCGTGTTACTGGTGACCGACGCGGGCATGCCCTCCGTATCCGATCCCGGGTACCGACTGGTCGCGGCCGCCGTCGCCGCGGGTATCAGGGTGACGGCGGTTCCCGGACCCTCCGCCGTGCTGACCGCGCTGGCCGTGAGCGGACTCCCGATGGACCGGTTCTGTTTCGAAGGCTTCCTGCCTCGGCGGTCTGGGGAGCGTTCCCGGCGGCTGACGACGCTCCGCGACGAGGAGCGGACGATGGTCTTCTTCGAGTCACGGCACCGCCTGGCGGCGACGCTCGACGCCATGGTGCTGGCCTTCGACGACGACCGCCGGGCCGCCGTGTGCCGCGAGCTGACGAAGACCCATGAGGAGGTCCGCCGGGGAACGCTGGGCGAGCTTGCCGCGTGGGCCCGCGGCGGCGTCCTGGGTGAGATCACGATCGTGGTGGCCGGCGCAACGACGGCTCGTGCAGTGGCGACCGTGGAGCAGGCCGCGGCGCTGGTAGCCGAGCGCGAGGCCGCCGGCGCTGCGCGCAAGGAGGCGATCGCCGCCGTGGCTCGCGACTTCGGGTTGCCCAAGCGCGCTGTCTACGCCGCGGTCGTCGCTCGCCGCGACGGTTGATCACAATTCGGTAGCGATCGTCTCGACCTGCGAGAAGCCGGGCGTGCCACGCGCGTCTGACACCGGCGCGGGCGCACACTGCTCCGCGGAGGTGAAGCAATGCACGACCTGACCGTGACCCAGGAGACCTTCGAACTGTGTTGCCGCTCCTGTGGCCACACCTGGGAAACCGAGTACGAGACCCGCCGTTCCCGGGAATGGGCGGGCTCGGAGATGATCGAGTTCCTGGTCGACGGGCTGGCGGTGTTGTCGCCGTACGACGGCGTCCCATGCCCGCAGTGCCGGGACATCCGTACTGCCGTGACGCCACAGATCCGCAGCGTCCGCAGCGCGGTGCCCCGCCGATAACCCGCGCGAACCGGCAAGGTTGCGCCCTCTACGATCGGTTCACATGTCTCGTCACGTCCTCACAGCCGTGGCCTGGCCCTATGCCAACGGGCCTCGTCACATCGGCCATGTCTCCGGTTTCGGCGTCCCGTCCGACGTGTTCAGCCGGTACATGCGCATGGCGGGACACGACGTGCTCATGGTCAGCGGCACCGACGAACACGGGACCCCGATCCTGGTCCAGGCCGAGCAGGAGGGAGCGACGCCACGCGAGCTCGCCGACCGGTACAACCGCGTCATCGTGCAGGACCTGCACGACCTCGGGCTCTCCTACGACCTTTTCACCCGCACCACGACGCGCAACCACTACGCCGTGGCCCAGGAGCTGTTCAAGACGCTGCATCGCAACGGGTACATGGTCGAGCAGACCACCATGGGCGCGATCTCCCCGTCGACAGGGCGCACGTTGCCGGACCGCTTCATCGAGGGAACCTGCCCGATCTGCGGGTACGACGGTGCGCGCGGCGACCAGTGCGACAACTGCGGCAACCAGTTGGATCCCACGGACCTGAAGAACCCGCGGAGCCGGGTCAATGGTGAGACGCCGCGGTTCGTCGAGACCGAGCACTTCTTCCTGGACCTGCCCGCGCTCGCCGAGGCGCTGGGAGGGTGGCTGCAGACGCGCTCCGACTGGCGGCCGAACGTGCTCAAGTTCTCGCTCAACCTCCTCGACGACCTCCGTCCGCGGGCCATGACGCGCGACATCGACTGGGGCGTACCGGTACCGCTTCCCGGCTGGGAGGACAATCCGAACAAGCGGCTGTACGTGTGGTTCGACGCGGTCATCGGGTACCTGTCGGCGTCGATCGAGTGGGCGCGCCGCACGGGTGACGGTGACGCGTGGCGAAAGTGGTGGAACAACCCGGACGCGTCGTCGTACTACTTCATGGGCAAGGACAACATCACCTTCCACGCCCAGATCTGGCCGGCGGAGCTGCTCGGGTACGACGGCCGCGGCGCCAGGGGCGGGGAGCCGGGGCAGTTCGGCACCCTCCAGCTGCCGACCGAGGTCGTCTCGAGCGAGTTCCTGACCATGGAGGGTCGTAAGTTCTCCTCCTCCCGTGGAGTCGTCATATACGTCAACGACTTCCTGTCGCGTTATGACCCGGACGCGCTGCGATACTTCATCTCCGTCGCCGGCCCCGAGACCCAGGACACCGACTTCACCTGGGCCGAGTTCCTCCGTCGCAACAACGACGAGCTGGTCGCCGGCTGGGGCAACCTGGTCAACCGGACTGCCTCGATGATTGCCACGAACCTCGGCTCGATCCCTGAGGCCGGGACGCTGACCGACGCCGACCATGCGCTGCTGGCCACGACGCGGGAGGGCTTCCCGACCGTCGGCGGGCTGATCGAGCGGCACCGCCAGAAGGCCGCAGTCCAGGAGGCGATGCGCGTCGTCAGCGAGGCCAACACCTACCTGTCGCAGCAGGCGCCGTGGAAGCTGCGCACCGAGGACCCGGACCGCATGCGCACCGTGCTGAACGTCGCGGCTCAGGCCGTCGACGACTGTAAGACGCTGCTGACGCCGTTCCTGCCGCACTCCGCGCAGCGCGTCCACGAGGCGCTGGGGCAGACGGGCCGATGGTCCGACCGCCCGCAGGTCCGTGAAGTCGATGACCTCGACGGTGGGCCCGGCTACCCGGTGCTAATGCTCGACGACCACCGGGGCGACGGCCGCTGGGCGTCCACGCCGATCCGGCCCGGCACACCGGTCGCGCCGCCGACTCCGGTGTTCGCCAAGCTCGACCCGGCGATCGTCGACGAGGAGCTGTCCCGTCTGGAGCAGCGGGCGGGGGAGTGACCGCACGGCCGCCCGCTCCGGAGCCGTTGCCGTCGGCGGTCACGGACACCCACTGCCACCTGGATCTGGCCCGCGGTCCGGACCACTCGTGGGCAGGTCCGGAGCAAGCGTTGGCCGACGCGGCCGCGGTCAACGTCACCAGGGTGGTGCAGATCGGTTGCGACCTGCTCGGTGCAGCCTGGGCGGTGGACGCGGCGGAGCGGTTCGAAAGCGTCGTGGCCGGCGTCGCCCTGCACCCCAACGAGGCGCCGCGGCTGGCGGCCGGGGGAACCCTCGACGACGCCCTGACCGAGATCGACCGGCTGGCCGCGTCGTCCGACCGGATCAGGGCCGTCGGGGAGACCGGGCTCGACCATTTCCGCACCGCCGACGACGGCCACGCCGTCCAGGAGGCGTCGTTCCGGGCCCACGTCGAGATGGCCCGCCGGCACGCAAAGGCCCTGGTCATCCACGATCGCGACGCCCACGCGGACGTGCTGCGCGTCCTCGACGACGTGCCGCTTCCCGACCGCGTCGTGTTCCATTGCTACTCCGGCGACGTCGAGATGGCCCGGCATTGCGCCGGGCGTGGATGGTTCCTCTCGTTCGCCGGAACGGTGACGTTCGCGAACGCCGGGACCCTGCGCTCCGCGCTCGCGGTGACGCCCCTGGACCGCGTCCTCGTAGAGACCGATGCGCCCTTCCTCACCCCACATCCCTACCGCGGCAGGCCGAACGGGTCCTACCTCGTGCCGGTCACAGTCCGTAAGATCGCCGAGGTCCTGCAGACCGATCTGGACACGACCTGTGCCGCGCTCCAGCGCAACACCGAGGAGGCCTTCGGGTCATGGTGATGTGGACGACGGGCTTGGCAGGTGGCTGTCGACCCGTTACCGTCCCGTGACTGTCAGCCGGAGTCGGGGAGGCTCCAGGCGGCGCACTGGGGGTGAATTGCGCCGGCTGGGAACCCGTGCCCGGAGAGAACGCTTCACCTGGAGCACTGTGCGTCCGTCCCTGAAGACGCTTGCGATCAATACCGCCGTCGTCTCCGCACTCGTCGGAGGCACCACCGCTTACACAACTTTCGACAAGACCGTCACGCTCAGCGTCGACGGCCAAGCCGAGTCCGTGCACACCTTCGGCGACACCGTGGAGGAGGTTCTCGCGGACCAGGGCATCGAGCTCGGCGAGCACGACGTCGTGGCTCCCTCCACCGACAGCCCGGTCGAGGACGGGACCGAGATCGCCGTCCGCTTCGGTCGTCAGATCACCGTGACCGTCGACGGCGTCGACCGCGTGATCTGGACCACCGCACTGTCGGTCGACGAGGCACTAGACGACCTCGGCATCCGGGCAGCGGGCGCTGAGTTGTCCGTCTCCCGCTCGCTCGGCATCGGACGCCACGGCCTCGACTTCGAGATCCGCACTCCCAAGGACCTGACGATCGTCGCCGACGGTATCTCCAAGGCTGTGACGACGACGGCCGTCACCGTCCGCGAGGCCCTCGCCGACGCAGACATCACCCTCGGTGACCGCGACCTGGTGCAGCCGGCCCTGGAAGACAGGGTGGCGTCCGGGCTCACGCTCACCGTCCAGCGCGTCAGGGCCGAGCAGCGCACCGTCACCGTGGCCGTCGCGCACGAGGTCACCCGGCGCAACGACAGCTCCTTGTACGAGGGGGACACGAAGGTCGTCACCCAGGGCAAGGACGGTCAGGTCGAGCGGCTCGTCGAGGTGCTCATCGTCGACGGCAAGGAAGGCTCCCAGCGGGTGCTCTCCGAGAAGGTCCTGGTCGCGCCCGTGACCGAGGTCGTGAGCGTCGGCACCAAGGAGCGCCCGGCGGAGGACGAGCCCATCGACACCTCTGTCGACGGCGGCGTCTGGGACCGGCTGGCCGAGTGCGAGTCCGGCGGAAACTGGTCAATCAACACCGGAAACGGCTACTACGGGGGCCTGCAGTTCTCGCTGAGCACCTGGCAGGCCTTCGGTGGCTCGGGTTACCCGCACGAGAACAGCAAGGCCGAGCAGATCCGGATCGCCGAGTTGGTGCGCGACGCCCGGGGCGGGTACGGCGACTGGCCGGCCTGCGCCAGTGAGCTCGGCCTGCCGTTGTAGACGGAAGGTGATCGAAGCGGCGTCGGTGGGTCCCTGACTCCACCGACACCGCTTCGATCACGCCCGGGCGATCGCGATGTTGAAGTGGGCGGCGTGGATGGCGCCCCCCAGCCGCAGCCATAGGGCGACGTACATCTCCGTGCCCCGGGCCGCGCTGATGTCGCCGAGATCGAGGATGCGCTCGTCCGGCCAGCCGAACTGACCGAGCAGGTCAGCCGCCTCCTGTTTGGCGGTGGCGTCATTGCCGCAGACGAACACGACATGCTCGCCAGGCACCAGGGCGGGATTCACCATCACGGCGTTGTTCATGGTGTTGAGCGACTTGACCACGCGCGCGTCCGGAAAGGCACGCTGGATCTGCTCGCCGAGGCTGTCGGTGTTGGAGACGGCGAACGACGGCAGGGCGTCTCCGGAGAAGTCCAGCGGGTTCGACACGTCGACGAGCAGCTTGCCGGCGAGGTTCTCCGCGCCCGCGGCGCCCAGCGCATCCAACGAATGCATGCCTGCCGTGCAGTTGAAGATCCGTTCCCCGAAGGACGCGGCATCGGCGAACGTCCCGGCACTGGCCGATCCACCGGCGTGACGCAGCCAGTCGAGCGAGCCAGGGTTCCGGCGGACCGTGCCCCCAACCTGACCTCGTCGCCGAGCTCGACCAACCGCGACCCGATGGCTCTACCGGCCATGCCGGTGCCGAGTACGCCGATCCTCATTGCCTGCTCCACGTGCATTGACCAAGATCCATGGCCAGAACCCTACGAGATGCCGATGAGCGGTGCTTGCGCGCTGGTCGCGGAGTCGGCGGACGTACTCACCCCACGCGGGCTGGCCAATCGCCCGGACCGGAAGGACTCGAGCGGCGTCCCGACGACGGGGTCGATCGCACGTCCCCAACGGCGGGGACTCCGGTGGTACAACCCGGCGGAGCACATGCTCGGCCGGTGACCGGTCGAGCGCGCCGTCGATCACGGCCGTGCGGTAGAACCAGCCACCACCACCCAGAACCGCCTCGACATCGTCGACGGCTTGAACCGGCGGGTGTGTCCTGCATCCACCGCACGATGGCTCTGTCGCCGTCCGGGATCACTGCGGTGTCGCACGCTCTGTTCGGGCCGGTCGCCGGTTCGTCGTGGCGCGTCGTCCAGAGTTCCTCACCGGTTCCGGCGTCGCTGGCACTGGTGGCGTTGTCATTGCCTGAGGGCCCGCACCCCAGCTGGGCCATCTTTCAGTGTCGGCAAGCAGCTTCTCCAGGATTAGCCGGAGGCGGTGTAGATCCGCCGCGCTGAGGCGCGAGGCGAACTCCTCGCGGATGCTGGCAAGGTAGACCGGGGCCGCCCGGCGCAGCGCGGCTCGGCCGGTGTCGGTGAGGACGGCGAAGGCAGACCGCCGGTCGTCCGGGTGAGGGTCGCGGCGGACCAGGCCAGCCCCGGCGAGCTCGTCCACTACCCGGCTCGCGCGGCTCCGACTCAGCACTACGACCTCGCCCAACTGTTGCATGGTCAGCCTCTTGCCTGGCGCGGCGTTGAGCTCGAGCAACACGTCGTACCAGGTGAGCGGAAGACCGGTGGCCTGCTGGACCCGCCGACTCATGCGCGGCACCAGAGCCGCATGGGTCCGCAGCAAGGCCGCCCAGGCGCCGATCTCATCGGCGTTGCTCGTCACACGGCTGCCTGTGACCACGCGCGCAGCATACAGGGAATGAATGTGCGCACGCACATGTTCAGGATATGTGCGTGCGCACGTACGTACTCAAATTCACGGAGGTAGACATGACCGAGCACACCGTCAGCCCGGCAACCCGCGCAGTGGACGGGTACCAAGTCCCCGCCGCCGGACGGTGGCGCATCGACCCGGGACACACCTCCGTGGAGTTCGTGGGGCGACACTTCATGTTGACGAAGGTCCGCGGCAGGTTCACCGACGTCGAGGGCGTCATCGTGGTCGGCGATGACCCGGCCGATTCCCGTGTCGACGTTCGGATCGGGATGGCCAGCGTCGACACCGGCTTCGACCAGCGCGACGAACACCTCCGCTCCCCGGACTTCTTCGACGTATCGCGCCACCCGGACGCGTCGTTCACCGGCGAAATCACCGACTGGACCGGCAACACAGCAAAGCTGGCCGGCCACCTGACGATCGTGGGCGTGGCCCTTCCCGTGACGCTCGATGTCGAGTACCTGGGGCACGCCTCGGATCCATGGGGCAGTGAGCGGGCCGTATTCTCGGCCCGGACCGAGATCGACCGCGAAGACTGGGGACTGACGTGGAACATGGTCCTGGAGTCTGGCGGCATCCTGGTCTCGCGCAAGATCCAGATCGAAATCGAAGCCGAAGCCGTCTTCCAGCCAGCCGGCCAGTAGGGGTCTGCAGGCGTCGCACCCAATTCGGCAAAGTCGATCGGGCAGCGGCAGGCAGCGGACGCTGCTAAGTCTGCCCGAGCGGCTTGACCGAATCGCTCCGGGCGGTGCGGACCGCACGCTCCAGTGGCTCCCTCAGTTCCTCGGGCAGAAGCGGCGCGCGCCCTTCTTGTCGGAGGGTTGGGGCAGGATGTGGCCATGACCGCGACAGCTCGCCTGGACCTCGCCATCTTCGACGCGGCGGATATCGAGAAGGTCGGTTCGTTCTATGCCGAACTCACCGGTTGGGAGGTCGTCCGGAACGACTCCGACCGGTTCGGCGTCCGGGCCCCGGACGGCCAGGAGGTCGAGTTCCAGCGGGCACCGGACCATGTCGCGCCGCGGTGGCCCGGGCAGGAGTACCCGCAGCAGTTCCATCTCGACCTGCAGACCGATGATCCCCAGGCGGAGGCCGAGCGCGCGGTCGGCCTCGGCGCCACCCGGCTGGCCGACGGCCCGACGTGGATCACGCTGGCGGATCCGGCCGGTCACCCGTTCGACCTGTGCCAGGCGGACGGCGTCGGCCCGCCGATGGGCCTGTTCGCGGTGACGATCGACGCCCCCGACGCGTCGGCCCTGGCCCACTTCTACGCTGACCTCACCGGCATGGAGGTCACCTACGACGGCCCCGAGGGCGCGCTCATCTCCGCCGACGGTAAGAGCGTGATGTTCCAGCAGGTCAGCGACTACAACCCGCCCCGCTGGCCGGACCCGGCGCACCCGCAGCAGGCCCACCTCGACCTCCTTGTCGACAACCTCGACGCCGGCGAGGCGCGGGCACTGGAGCTGGGCGCGTCCCGCCTGAATGCCGGCGGGGAGCGCTTCAGAGTCTTCACCGACCCGGCTGGCCACCCGTTCTGCCTGGTCCGGTAGAGCACCAGGGGGCCGCTCGGGTTCGTCAGCGACCGGGATGATCTAGACAACGCCCAGCCGGCGTCGCAGTGTCGAACGGCAAGTTCCCTCGATCGACACCCGCCAGCTCATCGCTCCTCAGCACGAACGAAGCTCTCTGCCGTCGCGACTCGCGGCATGAGAACCCCAGGGTCTGATCGAGACGTTCCGCGGCATGGCTGCCGAATACTGCAGCCTGCGTGCTGGGGAAGCAATGTCGGACGACTGCTGTTGCACGCACGGGACAGCTCATCAGCTGACGGGAGTTCCTGATGGCCACGACACAGGTCATCCTCAGGACGCCAAGGTTGGTTCTCGTGCCCTGGGTTGTGGACGACGCCCCCGCGGCACTGACCATCTTCGGCCGCGAGGAGGTCGCCCGCTGGCTCACCCCCGCAGTTGAGCCGATTCACGACGAGGCTGAGATGCGGTCCGTCCTTGAGCGGTGGGCCCAGGAGGACGCTGAGGTCGATCCGCCGGTTGGCCGCTGGGCAGTCAGGCGTGCCGAGGAAGACGTTGTGCTGGGCTCGATCACCTTGCGCCGAATGCCCCCATCTCAAGAAGATCTTGAGCTCGCCTGGCAGTTCGCCCCGGATCACTGGGGGAAGGGCTACGCGACCGAGGCTGCCCGAGCCGTCGCTGCGTGGGCATTCCGCAACTCGGCACACGAGTTGTTCGCTGTAACGCGGCCAGCCAATGAGCGCGCAGAAAGGCTCGCGCGTCGCTTGGGTATGCAGTGGGTCGGCGAGACTGACAAGTATTACGACCTGCGGCTCCAGGTATTTCGGCTTCGACCTCCCGACCTCGTCCTTCCGTCTGATGACCAGGAATCTGCCGCCCCTCAGGGTGCTCCGGCTGCGGGAA